>JACCRK010000064.1 GCA_013813565.1 Herpetosiphonaceae bacterium | reverse complement strand
GGCTGAGAGTGTTAGCAAATTGGAACGAAATCTGGATTTTACGTCGGCTTGCCACCATTCCAAGTATAATTGCGCTCAGGTTGTGCCGTTTAAGGAATGCATCGATGCTGAAAAAGATATTTCACTCAGGCCCGCCCACATCATCATTTGAGGCCAAGCTGACCAACGAGATGCTGCTGGTTGAGCGCCAGCGGCTCTTGATTCTGGCCATAATCCTGGGAATCACCCTGATCGCCAACACCATCGGGGTGCTGTTCTTCCACCAACAAACCATCCAGATGTACCATGACGAGCGGATGGTTCTCTGGCTTGGCGTGGCGCAGGTTGCGGCGATCGGCTATGCGCTGCTGGCCCGCGCTGCCTTTGGCTACTTTCAGCGCCGGGCGCTCCAGCCGCCGCTCATGTCGCGAATCGCCAACGTCTTCGTTGAGACCAGCCTGCCGACGGCAATTCTGGTGATTCTGGCCGTTTTCCAGGGGCCGAGAGCTGCGCTACAGACCAACATCGTCTGGCTGTATACGCTCTTTATTATTCTCGCGACGCTGCGCCTGAGCTTGACGCTGTGTCTATGGACCGGCTTCGTCGCGGCCGCCGAGTACGCCGCCGTGTGGCTGGTCTCGGGCATCCTCCAGCCCGAGCTGCTCACCCCAGGCTATCTGGCCGACCACAGCCAGGTGACGCTGATATTGCTGCTGATGGGCGGCGGCACCGGGATGGTATCGCTGGTGATCCGCGATCGCGTGCTGCGCTCGCTGCGCTCAATCGAAGAGCGCAATCGGATTGTCAGCGTGTTTGGGCAGCATGTCTCGCCGCTGGTGGTCGATAAGTTGTTGAATCAGAAGACCGAAGACGATGCCAGCGAGGTGCGCCACGTCTGTATGATGTTTCTGGATATTCGCAACTTCACCACCTTCTCCGAGCGCGCCGACCCAGTTGTGGTGATTGGCTATCTGAACGCGCTTTTTGCTGCCATGATCGAGATCATCAACGCGCATCACGGCATTATCAACAAATTCCTCGGTGATGGCTTTATGGCCGTGTTTGGCGCTCCGCTCTCCGATGGGCGCGACTGTCAGAATGCGGTGGCCGCCGCGCAGGCGATGGTGCTAAAGGTCGAGCAGATGATCGCAGCCGGCGAGATTCCGCCGACCAGGATCGGCATTGGCCTGCACGCTGGCGAGGCGATCACCGGCAATGTTGGCTCGCCGCTGCGCAAGGAGTACACTGTGATTGGCGATGTGGTCAATGTCGCCGCCAGGATCGAGCAGCTCAACAAGCAGTTTGCCTCGCAGCTGCTGATCTCGGAAGAGGTGTGGCTGGCGCTGGATGACGGGCGGCCCCAGGCCGAAGCGCTGGAGCCGCTGACTGTCAATGGGCGGGTTACACCGCTCCAGGTCTGGAAGCTGGCCTAGTCGCTAGGCGTTGAGCTTGGCATCCAGGGTGATCTCGGCGATCGCCGCCAGGGCCTTGGAGATCGGGCAGTTGACCTTGGCGCTCTGGGCGATCTCCTGAAACTTGGCCTGATCGATCTCGGGGACGCTGGCGTTGGTGAGAAGCTCGATCTTCGTCACCGCAAAGCCGGCATCGCCGCGCTCAATATGAACTTTGGCCACCGTATGCACGCTGGTTGGGCTAAATCCGGCTCGGCCCAGCTCTGCTGCGAAGGCCATCGAGAAACAGCCGGCGTGGGCTGCGCCCAGCAGCTCCTCAGGATTGGTGCCCTTGCCCTCTTCAAAGCGTGATGGAAACGAATATGCTCCCTCAACGGTGCCGCTGCCAACCTTCATCGTGCCGGCGCCCTCGCGTAGTGAGCCTTTCCATTCGGCTTCCGCAGTTCGTACTGCCATTGATTTCCTCCTTAAAATACACACGGTAGGTTCATCCTACCTACGCCTCATGGTAGCAGAAAAATCCCCAACCGAGAGCCAGCGGCCTCCCTATTTCTCTAGCCGGCGGCGCACTGCGGCGGCGTGGCCGGTTAACCCCTCGGCCGTGGCCAGGCGCTGGGCGACCGGGCCAAGCCGCTGGAGAGCCTGCTCGTTCAGCCCAATCAGCGAGATGATCTTGCGAAAGTCATCGACGTTGACCGGCGAGGCGTAGCGGGCGGTGCCGCCAGTTGGCATAATGTGCGATGGCCCGGCCACATAGTCGCCCAGCACCTCGAACGAGCGCTCGCCGAGGAATATCCCACCAGCATTGCGCACCTTGCCGACATACTGCCAGGGGTTTTCGACCAGCAGACACAGGTGCTCGGGGCCATACTCATTGCTCAGCTCGAAGGCCACATCGAGCGTGGGCACCAGCACAATCCCCGAGTGGTTGGCCAGCGCCTGGGCGGCGATCGGGGCGCGCTCCAGCTCCTCCAGCTGCTGGGCGACCGCAACCTGCACGCTGCGGGCCAGCTCGGGCGAGTCGGTCAGGAGAATCGCCGAGGCGATCACGTCGTGCTCGGCCTGGGCCAGCAGGTCGGCGGCGACCAGCTCGGGGTCGGCGTGCCGGTCGGCGATCACCAGCGTCTCGGTGGGGCCGGGCAGGGCTTCGATATCGACCGTGCCATAGACGGCGCGCTTGGCCAGCACCACGAACAGGTTGCCGGGGCCGACAATTTTATCTACCCGTGGCACGCTGGCGGTGCCATAGGCCAGCGCCGCGATCGCCTGGGCGCCACCGAGCCGAAAGATCCGGCTGACCCCGGCGATATCGGCGGCGACCAGCACCAGCGGCGAGATCTCGCCGCTGGCCCGCTGTGGCGGCGAGCAGACGATGATCTCGGGGACGCCGGCCACGCGGGCCGGGATCGCCGCCATCAGCAAGGATGATGGCAGTGGCGCGGTGCCGCCAGGCGCATACACCCCGACGCGCTCCAGCGGCAGCACAAGCTGGCCGAGCGCGCCTTCGTCAGTCCAGTCAACCCAGCTTTGGCGGGTCTGCTTGCGATGGAAGCGCTCGATCTCGGCGGCGGCGACCCGCAGGGCGGCGACCAGCGCCGGGTCGAGAGCGGCATAGGCGGCAGCGATCGTGCTGCGCTCCACCTCAAACGTCGTCAGCGCCACGCCCTCGATCTGCTCGCTCCAGCGCTGGAGGGCTACATCGCCCTCGCTGCGCACGCTGGCGATAATCCGGTCCACGGCGCTGGCCGGCGTGGTGCCGGGGCCGAACATCGTCTCAAGCGAGCGCTGCACCGCCGGCGACACCTCGACAGCATCCAGGGCCACCCGCTGGAGCGGGCCACGCCGAGCGGCGTCAATATCATCAAACAACGGAATCGGCATATAATCATCTCCTAAAACAGCGAGCTAAAAGTCCATTGCCCGTCCGCCGGGCGCTCCCGGTGCCGGGGAACGGGCTATAGCATACCAGATCGCCTAGACCAGAGCGGATGCGGCGGCGAACCAGATCGCCAGATATTCATGGTACGATAAACGTATTGTAGCCCAAGGAGGTCACAGATGGCACGAATTAACCCCTTGACTCCGGCGGACGTTGACCCGGCAACTCGTGAGATATTCGCTAAATTTTACGAAAAGCGCGGCAATGTGCCGAATATGTTTCGCACGTTTGCCCTGCGCCCGGCGATGATGATCGCGGCCACCCAGCTGATGGGCGCGGTGCTGAACACCGGCACCCTCAGCGTCACGCTCAAAGAGCTGGTGATTGTGCGCACGTCGCAGGTGAACGGCTGCACCTATTGACTGGCCTCACACTCCGCCCTGCTGCGGAACCTGGGCGTGTCCCAGGAGTCGATCGATCTGCTGGAAAACCCTGAGTCCGACCAGTGGACCCCCGCCGAGCGCGTGGCCCTGCGCTATGCCGAACAGGTCACCCGCGACGCCAAGCGGGTCAGCGCTGAGCTGTGGGCCGAGCTGCAGCAGCACTTTGATGCCGGCGAGATTGTTGAGCTGACCGCGGCGACCAGCCTGTTCAACATGTTCAACCGCTTCAACGATGCGCTCCAGGTCGAGGTGACCCAGCCGGGCTGGCCTGAGTAGCCGGCTGAGCCGGCACGAATCCGGCAACGATAATGAATGGAGATACTATGCTGCCACGAATTGGTCTGATTGGCCTGGGCGCGATGGGCGCACCAATGGCGAAGAACTTGCTTGATGCTGGCTATCCACTGACGGTGAGCGTGTATCGACGGCGGGCGGCGGCCGAGGCCCTGGCGGCCCTGGGCGCAACCTTGGTGGAGTCGCCCGGCCAGCTCGGCGAGCGGAGCGACATTGTGATCACGATGGTTCCTGATGCGCCGCAGGTTGAGGAGGCGCTGTTGGGCCCGGCGGGCGCGGCCCACACCCTGGCGGCTGGCAGCGTCTGTATCGATATGAGCACCATTGCGCCGACCGCGACCCGCCGAATTGGCGCAGCGTTGGCGGAGCGCGGGATCGCCCTGCTCGATGCGCCGGTGAGCGGCGGCCCGGCGCGGGCGACGACTGGCGAGCTGGCGATTATGGTTGGCGGCGAGCGGGCGATCTTCGAGCGCTGTCAGCCGGTCTTCGAATGTCTGGGCGGCAGCATCACCTACATTGGGGCCTCCGGGTCGGGCGAGGTCGTCAAGCTGTGCAACAATCTGGCGATCAGCATTATCGCCCTGGCCAACTTCGAGGCGCTGGCGCTGGGGGTGGCCAACGGGGTTCCCGCCGAGACCGTGCGCAACGTGCTGCTGAGCGCAACCGCCAGCAACTATCTGCTTGATCGCTGGCTGCCCAACACCGTGTTTACCGGCGACTACAACCAGGGGTTTGCCGCCGAGCTGCTGGCTAAAGATCTCGCGGCGGTGATGGAGACCGCCCGCTCAGCCGGCCTGCCGCTGCTGGCGGGCGCCCTGGCCGAGCAGCTGTGGATTGGCCAGAAACATCGGGCGCCGCGGCTCGACTACACGGCCCTGGCGATGCAGTATGAAGAGACGCTGGAGCGCCCTCTTCGCACCACTCCAGAAGATGCCGAATAATATATTGGTATAATATTCGCTGTGATGCACTTCAGCTGAACGATGGAAGTGAATAAGGAACGATCAATGACCCTAGCTGCTGGCGTACACACCGCCAATTTCCTACAACCACTCAGCTATGCGCTGGTAACCACACCTCCAGAGTCCCTGGCGGCCCTAGCCCAAACCATTGCCGAACACACTGGCGGCGGCGTAGCAGTCTGGATTCAGACCACGGCGGATGTCTATGAGCTCTACACAAGCGCCGGCTACCTGGGGCAAACGCCGGCAGCGATCTTGCCCGGCCGGCTGCCATCCTCGACCGATACGGCGATCTGGTCGCATATGCTGCATTTTTCCCTCAGCGATGGGGCCACCCTGCTCCGGCTGTACAACGATACCGTGTGGATTGGCTCGGTGGCCTTTTCCACCGAGCCAGCGGCGCTGGGTATTCTCCACGCCCTGCTGGAGGGCTGGGTTGGCCGAATTATGCCGCTTGATCTGGCCGCCGAGACCGTTCTGACCGATACCCATCTGCTGCAAAATATTGTTGACGCGCTGCCCGAGGGTGTCGTCGTGGGCCTGGCCCCCGATGGCAAGCTGGTGCTGGCCAACGCGATGGCCGAGCAGCTCTGGGGCCACCCGCTGTTCAAGGTGCCGGTCGATCAGTATGATCAGTTTGGCCTGTTCCACAGCGATGGCGCCGCCAGGAAGCCGGAAGATAGCGGGATTGCCCGTGTCTTGCGCACGGGCATGGCGGTGCTTCATGAAGAGCTGAGCCTGCGTCGCCCGGATGGCAGCGAGATCCCCATTCTCTCCAACACATCGCCGCTGATCAACAGCGATGGCTCACTGCTGGGGGCGGTGGCCGTCTTTCAGGATATCAGCGCCTGGAAACGCCAGGAGCGTGAGCGCGACGAGGCCATCGCGGCGATCGCCCACGATCTGAAGAATCCGCTCACCACCATTCGGGGCAGCGCCGACCTGCTGCTGCGGCGGGCGCTCAAAGAGGCGGCCTCCGACCGCGAGCTCGGTCGGCTGCGGAGCATTATTGCCCAGACCTATCGGATGGGCGATTACCTGGAGCTGCTGGTCGATGTGGCCCGGCTCCACGCCGGCGAGCTACCCCTGGCGCCTGAGCCAACCGATTTCCAGAGCCTGATCGAAACAATTGTTGACGCCTTAAATCACTCGCTCTCCGAGGCACGGATTAGCTTCACGGCCCACGACAACCCGGCCGCCTACCTCGACCCGATCTGGATGGAGCGGGTGGTGCGGAATTTGTTAGATAACGCGCTGAAATATAGCTCGGCTGACACCCCGATTGATGTCAGCCTGACCGCCTCGGCCAGCGAGATCACGGTTCGATTTCGCGACTATGGGATCGGCATTGCCAAGGCCGATCAGCAGCGGATCTTTGAGCGCTTTGCCCGTGCCAATAACAGCCGAATCAATGGCGCCGGGCTTGGCCTGTACACCGTGCATGCGGTGGTGCGAGCTCACGGTGGAACAATCAGTGCTGAATCGGCGGGACTGGGTGAGGGTAGTGTGTTTACCCTGGTGCTGCCGATGGGTGGTCCCCATGAGATAACCGCCAGCAACGAAGGAGCGTAACGTATGCCACAGGGAGAAACCCCTGCTCAACTATCACCCAATCTGCCGCTGGTATTTGCGACTGGCGATGCGGGGACTGATCTCGTAATGAATGGTGGCATTCCCAGCCAGGCCACCACCTTGATTATTGGGCCGCCTGGCGCTGGTAAAACGGTGCTGGCGCTGCAAATTGGCTTTGCCGCCGCCCAGACCGGGCGCAATGTCGTCTATCTGACGAATATCTCCGAGTCGCATATTCGCATGCTGCAGCATGCCCGCAATTTTAGCTTCTTCAACGAATCGTTGATTCGGCAAAACTTTAATCTGATCAGCATCAATAGTAGTGTGCAGCAGCAGGGTATTGATGCGACGCTGAACTTTATTATGGATGTAGCCCGCTCAGCCAAGGCCGACATTCTGATTATCGATAGCTATCTTGGCCTCAAACAGCTGTTTCAAAGCGAGGGTCCGCAGGGCCGTAATCTCATGTTCACTCTCAGCAGTCGCTTGAGCATGCTGGCCGTGACAACTATTTTGCTCGGTGAGTATCGCTATGATGATATCCATATCGAGCCGGAGTTCGCGGTTGCTGATGCGATTGTGGAGCTTTCGTACAGCATCTATGGCCTGATGCGCTCCCGCTATCTCTCGGTGATCAAGATGCGCGGCAAGGCCTTTCTCGAAGGACTCCACCGCCTGACGATTAGTGACAAGGGCATCACGGTATTCCCGCGCCAGGAGTCGCTGCCCCTGCACCTAACCGACGCTGTATCAACCGAGCGGGTTTCGTTAGGTATTCCACAGCTGGATACCATGCTCAGTGGCGGCGTGTTTGCCGGCTCAACCAGCCTCGTTGCCGGCGGAGCAGGCATCGGCAAGACCCTGCTGGGGCTGCATTTTCTCATGGCAGGCGCGCCTGATGAGGTCGGTCTGATGGTTTCTTTTCAGGAGAGCGAGGCGCAGCTACGCCAGCGGCTGGCCGAGCTCACTATGGGTCCGCATCTTGCTAAACACATCGAGATACTGCACCTTTCATCGATCGAACTGATCCTCGATCAGGCCGCTTGGATGATTCGTCAAAAAGTGGTTCACCAGAACATTCGACGGATCGTCATCGATACCATTGATAGTTTTGAACAATCATCACAGTATCAACAGCGGATCAATGATTTTATTAGATCACTTATTACAATGCTGAGTGAACATCATGTCACAGCGATCCTGATTTACGAAATGCCATTTATGCAGGGACAGTATTCTTTCGCTAACATCAATCAGCGGTATTCAACTGATACTATTATCTTTATGCACCATGTAGAAATTAATTCACGGCTTCAGCGCTCGATTACTGTTGTTAAGCAACGTGGCAGCAACCATGATCAATCGCTTCGCCAAATGGATATTATTGATGGGAATATCACGATCGGCGCGCCATTTTCTAATTTATCACACATACTCACGGGACTACCAATAGTAACCAGTATCGATTCGGAGAAGGAGTCAGCACGTGAGTAATGATATGCAAATTCTTATTGTTGATGACGAAGATTCGATCGCTGACATGATCGCTGATGCGCTTCGTGACGAGGGCTACGCCGTTCTGGTTGCCTATGATGGCCGCCGCGGCCTGGAGCTGGCGCGCAACTATCAGCCATCACTGATTCTCAGTGATGTGATGATGCCGTTTATGGACGGATTGAAGATGGCCGAGCTCTTGCAGCACGAGCTGGGCTCCGATACGCCGCCACTGGTGTTTATGAGCGCGGTGGATTGCCGCAACCAGACTCAGGCCTACGGGTCTTTTTTGTTCAAGCCATTTACGCTGGAAACGCTGTTCGCCACCATTGAGACCATCCTGCAAGTCTAAGCCAGCGCATCTCAGGGCAAACACACGCCCCACCACTGTTGATTCCCATCGCTCCAGGCCTTGGCGGTGGCGAAAATCTGGGCGCGCGCATCGATGATTGGCTGATCGCGATAGGGATTCCAGGGGCCGTTCCAGGTGCTTGGCTGGTATTGAAACAGTCCAATCAGCTCGCCTGGACCCTGTATAGTTGGGTTGCCACTTGATTCGCAGAGCATCACCTGCCACATGGTATCGATGCTTTCGCTGTAGGGGTGGAGGGTCCGAGCCTCGCTCATCCAGCGTCGATATTGCTCGCTCTGATCGCCGGCTGCCTCCGCCGCTGGAGTTGGGGTGGCAGGCTGTGCGCTGACCTCAGTCGGCCGGGCCATGATTGGCACATTGGTTGCTGCGGACACTTCAGCCTGAGGCTGGCTTAAAACTGGCCCAAACGTCGGGGCTGGCGTTGGGCTGACCGCCGCCTGGCCACATCCGATCAGCACGATCAGCCCAACCGCTCCGCCAAGAATTTGCCGCATACTGCTATCTCCTGCATTGCTACGAAAAGCTAACTATAGCAAACGCCGGGATGGCCCGCAAACGCCAGGATGGAATTGCGCTACACTTTTACCTCCTCGGCCGCCGGCTGATCGCGCTGGTGCGACCGGCGCTTAACCAGCCGCTCGTACCAGTTCATCAGCGGCGTCACACTGATACCGTGGACAATAATTGAAACGGCAATCGTCGACAGCACCAGGCTGGTCAGCCTGATCGCCAGATCGGTGGGCAGACCATGGTTGATCGCATAGCTCAGGTAGTAGATTGAGCCAATCCCGCGAATGCCAAACCATCCGGTCAGCAGGCGCTGGACTCGGCCAGTATCGCTGTGCCAGAGGCCGATGGCGACCGTCGCCGGGCGGAGCACCAGGAACAGCAGCGGGGCAAACCAGAGCACATCCCAGCTCAAATACTGGGTGGTCAGCACACCACCAAGCAACACAACCACGCCCGCCTCAAACAGGTGCTCCAGCTGATTGTTGAATTTCCCCAGCGAGATCGTCAGATAGTGAGCCGTCTCTTCGGGCGTCTGGATCGCCTCCAGGATGACCTCTTCGTCATCATCGGGGGCGTTGGTGCCCAGCGCAGGTGGCTCGGCGGAGTGCTGTGACATATGCAGTTCGAGATAGCGCAGCGCGTAGCCAGCCGCAAACACCGCCAGAAACCCATAGCCATAGACCAGCTCGGCCAGGCCGTAGGCCAGCGCGATCAGCCCCAGCACCAGAAACGCCTGCAGGCTAAAGGCATCAGCCTGGCTGCGGCCAAGTTTCAGCATTAGCTTGCCGGTCAGCCAGCCGGTGGCGGCCCCAACCAGCAGCCCCGTGCCGACCGCCCACAGCAGATCCCAGCCGAGCCATCCCAGCAGCGAAAAGCTGCGCTCCCCCCATAGGCCGGCCAATCCGGCATATTCGTCGGGATGCAGCGCCAGCAGCCCCAGCCCCAGCATGACAAAGGGAAACGCCGTGCCATCGTTCAGCCCGGCCTCGCCGCTCAGGCTGTAGCGGAGCGTATCGCGATCGGTCACGCCTTTGATCTGCACATCCGAGGCCAGCACCGGGTCGGTCGGCGCCAGCACTGCGCCAAGCAGGATCGCGGCGCCTAGCGGCAGATCGAGCAGGAATACGCCGATCATTGCTATCCCGGCGATGGTCAGGATCATCGTGATGCTGGCTAGGCGCACCGGCAGCCACCAGGATCGATCGCCAAGTGAGCGCCGTAGATTAAGCCCAACCGTAAACAGCGAGGCGATCACTGCCAGCTCGGTGAGCAGTTCAAAAAAATCCGCCTCGCGCACAAGGTCCCAGCTGATCAGGCCAAGCCCATGGGGTCCAAGGGCGAAACCAACGCCCAGATATACAATCGAGGTCGATACCGGCAGCTCTTTGAGCAATGTTCCAGCCACTGTCACGCCCAACAGCAGCGTCCCAATGATGATATACCAGTAAATTGTGCTCATAGTGCCTCAGCTTGCTGCATAATCCGTAGATGCTGAGGCAAGGCCTGTGCCAGTGAAGTTTGCCGGGCAGGCGGGTGCAGAAAAAGCAAAACCGCCTCAGAGCTCCTGGCTCTGGGGCGGTTTTTAGCTGGTGCCGGCACGATTTAGCTGCTCAGCGAATGGCCCTCGCTGATCTCGCGCTCGCGGCGTACCTGGCGCACACTGCGGTCGAACATATGATTGAGCACCGGCGCCACCACACCGCTCAGCCGCACCAGCATGGCGCTCTGGGTATCGGCGGTGATCGCGAAGCGTCGTTTGATGATGCCCCGCACAATCGACCGGGCCATCTGCTCGGCGCTAATCGGCTTGATGGTCCCGCTGATCCGGGTGGCCTCCTGCGGCTTGAACTGGCGCTCATAGGCCAGCTGGGGAGTATCGGTATCCGGCGGGTAGGCGATGCTGAGCGTAATATTGTAGGGCTTCATCTCCTGGCGCAGCGACTCCATCAGGCCACGCACCGCAAACTTGGCCGGCGCATAGGCGGTGTAGCCAAACACCCCGATCAGTCCGGCCACCGATGAGATCGCCACCACCGCGCCCAGCCGGCGGGCGATCATCTGGGGGACCACGGCGCGGATGGCATACAGCGTGCCGAAATAGTTGACCTCCATCATCTCGCGGAAAATCGCGTCATCCAGGTGCTCGAAATAGCCGGGGTGGGAGGCTCCCGCCGAGGTAATAAGCACATCACACGGGCCGCTGCGGTTGATCAGATCGCCGATGGCCTGCTGGATATCGCTCTGCCGGGTCACATCGGCAGTGGCGATCTCAACGCGCTGGCCATGCTTGCGGGCGAGTGGACGGAGCAATTCGGCGGCCTCAGCCAGGCCGGCTCGATTGCGGGCGATCAAGGAGACCGAGGCGCCACGAATGACGAGCTGCCGGGCGGTTGCCAGGCCAATCCCACTTGATCCGCCAGTAATAATCACATGTCTATTAACGAGACGCACAGCCACCTCTAAATTGGTTTGCTAATCAGGTCAAGTTGTTCAATCGGCACATGGGTCTGCGCTGCAGGTGTGCCAAGTCGTTTGATCACCACCAGGGTTACATCGTCGAACGGTGCCCGATCGCCGGTATGGGTTGCCAGGCGGTCATTGATCGTGGTGACGATCGCTTCAGCCGGGCCGTGGGCGGTCTCGGCGGTTGTATCCATCAGACACGGCACGCCCCATTCTTCCATCGCGTCATTGACGGCCTCGGTCACGCCATCGGTATAGCACAGCAGCACATCGCCGGGCAGCACGGTGGTCTGGGCCTCCCCAAGCACCGCGTCATCGATCACGCCCAGGGCAATCCCTGGCGTGCGCAGCTGCTCGATACTGCCATCGGCCGCCCGATACAGCAGCGGTGGGTTATGGCCCGCCGAGGTGTAGCGCAGCTCGCCGGTGTTGGGGTTGAGAATGCCATAGAACAGGGTAACAAACATAAACGACTGGCTATCGCGCATAATCCAGCGATTGGCCCGCTCCATGGCTCGCGCCGGAGAGGTGCCATCAAGGGCGGCGCCACGAACCAGCGAGCGGGACAGTGCCATAAACAGCGCTGCCGGGACGCCCTTATCGGAGACATCGGCGATCACAAAGCCCAGGTTGCCCGCTTCGGCGCCGCTATGAAACTGCCAGAAATCGTAGAAATCGCCACCGACCTGGCGGGCCAATCGCCACAGGGCCGCGCTCTCCCAGCCCTCGATCTGCGGCGTTTTGGCCGGCAGCAGACTGGTCTGGATCTCGCGGGCCATGTTGATCTCCTGCTCAAGGTGCTGGCGCTCGGCCTCTACGTGAGCCAGCATCGCCCCCTCGATGGCCGACGCCGACTGGCCGGCAATCCCCAGGCCAATCGTGATCTGGCGCGGCAGCCA
>JACCRK010000054.1 GCA_013813565.1 Herpetosiphonaceae bacterium | reverse complement strand
GCCAGGATGGCCAGGTGCGCGACGCGGCGGTGCTGATCGCCACCGGGGTGGACCGGGCGGGCCGACGCCAGGTGCTGGGGGTGTCCGTGTCGCTGAGCGAGCAGGAGGTGCATTGGCGGCAGTTCCTCCAAGGCTTAGTGGCCCGTGGCCTGGCCGGAGTCCAGCTGGTGGTCAGCGATGCGCACAGCGGCCTTCAGGCGGCACGGCGGGCGGTCTTCGGCGGCGTACCGTGGCAACGGTGTCAGTTTCACCTCCAGCAGAACGCTGGCGCGTATGTGCCGCGCCAGGAGCAACGGGCCGAGGTTGCAGCGGACATTCGGGCGATCTTCACCGCGCTCAACCGGCACGAGGCCGACACGCTGCTCGCCAAGACGGTGCAGAAATATGCCAAAACGGCGCCGCGGCTGAGCACCTGGCTGGAGACGGCCATCCCGGAAGGATTGACCGTATTCGCCTTCCCAGCGGCCCACCGACGCCTGCTGCGCACGACCAATGGCGTGGAGCGGCTGAACAAAGAGATCCGCCGGCGGACACGGGTGGTGAGCATCTTTCCGAACGAGGCGTCCTGCCTCCGGCTGATCAGTGCGATCCTGATGGAGATCAGCGAGGAGTGGGAAACCGGTAAGACGTATCTGGCGTTTGACGCCACCTAACATCAACGGATTTCAAGGAATCCATGACAATTTACAGAATAGGTGTTGCATTATCTTCTTTCTTTGATTGTCCACATATACTTTTTATCAAAGTATCTTATATTTAGACCTTGATTCTCATAGAGCGAGCCAATATATTCGGTATACTTAATAACGAGCATAAATTTCGCCTGACAATCATTAACAAGGTAGCTAGCGAGCCTTGCTTGATCATCTCGTGTAAAAGAATTCTGATCGTAGCTACTGAACTCGCTATCGTAGGGTGGATCTAAAAAGATAAAATCATCTTGGGTTGGCTGATGTTTTAGTAAGAAAGAGAGAAAATCTGTATTTTCCAGACAAGAATTATCTAGCCGATCAATCAGTGATTGTTGTTTCATGAGTTCGATTTTGCCACTTAGGTCTTTTCGATTATAGCTTATGCCGCCATAAGGAACATTGAAATGTCCTTTGCTATTAAATCTGAACATCGAAGCATAGGCATACTCGCGCATAAAGAAAAATATAGCCGCACGATGATCAGCGCTAATATCATATGTATCACAATGGTTGTAGATCTCGCGGATATACATATAGTAGCCTGATTTCACGGCACTTTCCATATTCAATAGAATTTCATCTGAAGAGAACTCACCGTATTCGTTTTCAATATTGTAAGTTCTAATAATTTTATTGGTAATATTTCGGCTGACTTCACTGATAAAGTTTTTGTAGCCAAACCCAAACACACCGCCTAAAATTGATTTCAGGTGCTCTTCATTGGATCTGATCACTAAAGATATGTCATTGGCTAAATCTTTTGCTGATAACTCATTCTTAGTATATTTTCCATATATCTCAAGGATAGTATTTTTATGCTGAACAATAAACTCTTCAAGCATTCTCCAGGTATTTGTAATATCTTCAAGCGCCATAAAAAAATCAAATCTGGCCTCACAGACACAGCGATAGAGCTGGATAAGATCGGTTGATGTATCATTGACAAAGGCTGGAATATGGTCGGCGATCGAGAGGAAAACGGCGCCGCCGCCCAGAAAAGGCTCAAAATAACGATCAATATCTGGCGGAAGCTCAGGCAGAATAAGGCTTAGCTCGCCAGTTTTACCACCTGGCCACTTAAGCAGTGGACTAATTTTGGCCCGCGCAAGAACACTGGTAGGGTTGAGCTCCTGGCTCGTTAAGAGCTGCATGGTGGATTGGAGATTCGTCATACCTGGAGTCCTCGAACATACTTCAATAGACGCTGGGCCTTAATTTAAGGTGTTGGAGATTATACACTCATTTGTGCTAGGCTAAATCTTGAACCAAGAGATTTCCATATTCCTAATACGCTCGGCCTGCTCCAGCACCGCCCGCCCAACCCCGCCCAGCGCCAGAATTGCCATTTTAACCTAAAGTCGGGCGCTGTCGCTTCGATTCAGGGCAGATCGCGCAGGGTGCTGGCGAGCAGGACGCCGTCGGCCCAGTACCAGCCGGTCGCGCCCTCCGGCAGCAGATCGTAGGTCCAGCCATGCGCGTAGTCGGCCTGTTCGATCCGGCTGATCGTTCCGCCATCCAGCTGCTCGCCGACATTGAGCTCGGCAAACAGCCGCCCATCGCTGGTGGGGTGGCGCAGCGAGGCGGTGACCCGGCGGCCATCGCTCAGGGTCACGCGGGCGACCTGGTGCTGCGGCGGCACGGCGCTGCGGCTGACCCGCAGAATCGGGGCGGCGATCCACGTCCCATCCGGCGTGGCTGTCCAGACAATGTCGCCAGCCCGCAGCTGCTGGACGGGCACCGCGCCGCCGGGCGTGGCGATCAGGGTGTTGGCCGCGAGACAGGTCGGACACATCACATATTCTGGTTCCTGGCTCTGAATCTCAATCGCTCCCAGATTGGTGATCGTGCCTTCGACGCGGATGGTCTGGTCGATGTCATTTTTAATATGCGCAGTAAACTGATAGCGCTCATCAATATAATCGTGCAGATAGATTGAGTCGGTACTGCGGATTTGGTAATAGAGGGCCAGCGTTTGCGTTATATTGAGGGTTGTGATGTCAGTGATGAGGCCAGTGGTTTGCTGAATGATCTGCAATCCCGCCGGGTCGCTAAGCGCCATGTCTTGAATGGCGGACTGGGCGCGTTCTTCAAAGCCGGCCATGTGGTGGAGTGGATAATATTCGTAGTCGCACCAGTCGACGGCGGCCATTCCCCGCCCACTAGTCAGAAAATCACGCAGGCGGTAGGAGAGGGCAATCTTGCCCAGCGGCACCGTCGAGCTGGCCGGGGCGCTGGGCATCGTGGGCGTGCCGCACTGCGCCAGCAGCAGCACGAGCGCGCACAGGCCGATCAGACGTTTCCTCATACTTGCTCCTTCAGCATGCCTGCCCAGCTCGCCCGCTCAAGCACCAGCCAGATCAGCGCAGCGGCCTGAGCCAGACTCGCGCCAAGCAGCCCATACAGACCAACCCCGATCTGCGCGGCTGGCCACACATCGGGCACCCCAAGGCCATTGATGATCGCATAGACCGCGACCACCGCGATCCCAATTGAGAGCGTGAGATAGAGATAGATCAGCAGCCGCGCGATCGGACGCTGCATCCAGCGCCTGGCGTTGAGCGCATGCTGGACCCAGAACCCCACGCAGATCAGGCCGAAGAAAACCACCAGCTTGCCAGCGTCGGTCCGGGAGCCATAATAATACTGGAAGAGCTGCGGTGCCGGCTGGCCCCCAAGGCTCAGACCCAGCCCAAGCAGCTGTTGCCACCAGACAAGCAGTGGGCTGAGCGCTATCCCCAGGGCGCTGATCATTCCAACTAGCGCGGCGATCCTGGTCGGCGGACTGGGGCCGGTCGATGGAGCGTGGTCGGGCACAGATGCCTCCTAGCTATACATTGTGGCGCTGTCAAAGGCGTGCGGAATGGCAGGGGATGGGGCAGGCACAGCGGCCTGTCCGGACGCCGATTCGGGGACGCCTTCGTCGCGTGTGTGGGCAGCTAGCGCTTCTTGCCCTTCGACTTGGGCTTCTCGGCCTCGTCGTCATCATCGTGGCTGGATTTTTTGGCGTGCTTGGCCTGCTTCTCCAGCAGGTGGCGCACCTTCTCCTCCTCCTCGATCACCGCCGCGACCGCCTTGGCCGAGAGCTGGCCGGCCTCGATGCGGGCGTGGGCGGCCTCGCGGTCGAGGACCAGCTCGTTGTTGTCGGCGAAGTCGAACGGCATATCCGCCACCAGCTCCCTGACCACCGTCTCCAGCACGCTGATGCGGGCCAGGCGCTTGTCGTTGCCCGCCACCACGTGCCAGGGCGCGATCTCGGTCGAGGTGCGCGAGAGCATCTCGTCGGTGGCGCTGTAGTACTCGTCCCACTTGTCGCGGTTGCGCCAGTCCTCGGCGGTCAGCTTCCACGACTTGAGCGGGTCCTGCTCGCGCTCCTTGAAGCGCTTGAGCTGCTCATCGTTGGAGATGTGGACGAAAAACTTGAGGATGGTGGTGCGGTCGTGGTGGAGCGTGCGCTCGAAGTCGTTGATCTCGCCATAGGCCTGCTGCCACTCGCGCAGGGTGGCGTACTTCTCGACCCGCTCGACCAGCACCCGGCCGTACCACGAGCGGTCGAAGATAACGATCTGGCCGTCGCGGGGCAGGCGGGTCCAGAAGCGCCAGAGGTAGTTGTGGGCCCGCTCCTCGGGGGTTGGCGCGGCGATGGCGTGGACCACAAAGCCGCGCGGGTCGATCGCCTCGGTCACGCGCTTGATCGCGCCGCCCTTGCCGCCGGCATCCCAGCCCTCCAGCGCTATCACCGCACGGTGGCCCAGCTGAAACACCGCCCGCTGGAGCCGCAACATCTTGAACTGCAGGTCGGCCAGGCGCTTCTCGTAGTCTTTTTTGCCAAGTTCGGCGGTGAGATCGATCGTGTCGAGGACGCTCATAGGGTCTCCTTGTCTGGATGGCGGATGCCAGTTGATGGTGGTTGCTGGCCAGTACCCAGCAAATACCGTGCGCCGAGTGGATAATCAGGCACCAGCGGGCGGTGGCCAGTGGAGTTAGTGCACTAGCCTTAATCTGAACAGCGTTTAAGGATTGATCCACGAAGGCCATGAAGATCACGAAGGACTCTTTTTAAGGATTGATCCATGAAGGACACGCCACCCGCACACTAATCCCCAGCCCCTAGCCCGGCCTGACCAGCGCACGGATATCGGGGTTGGCGTCGTAGCAGCACTCGTGGCGCATCCAGTCCGGCAGCAGGTCTAACGCCAGCAGGTGCTCGACCGCTCGGTGCCGGCAAAACGCACATGGCCCTTGCTCATAGAGATACAGCAGGACGGCGGCCGCCTCCGGCACCAGGTTTTCCTCGACGATGGACTGGGTGGCCAGGCCCAGCTCGTGGAGCGCCTCGATCGAGGCGTGTCCGCGCAGCCGGGCCTCGATCAGCGCGTAGTCGCCGGGCTGCCAGGTGGCCGCCAGCAGCCGCAGTGTGGTAGCTGGATACTGATCCGCTTCCAACAGCGCCAGCGCCTCGACGCGGATATCCGGGTGCTCAAACCAGTCCAGCGCCTCAACCGCAGCCCGGACGAGCCGCTCGTGATCCGACCAGAGCAGCGGCAGCAGAGGCGTGTGGCCGAGGGGGAACTCAACTTCGCTGAAGATTTGCAGGCAGCTCGCCTGAAGATCTGCATCGGTTTCGGCCAGAACATCCTGGGCGATCGCGTGCCAGGGTGCGGCGGGGTTCTCGTTGAGCCAACGGCGCGAGAATCGCGGCCAGCGTCGCTCGCCTGCGGCAATTGCTGCCTTGAGCTGCCAGTAATCCAGCGCCATCTGGCGTTTGCGCTCGATACTGCGGGCCGCAGATTTGGCTTCATCGGACTCCAGCTCGTTTAGGTACGCCGCGATCAGATGATTCCTGGCCCGCAGCGTGTTCAGTCGCTCCAGGGCCTCGTTCTCGCCCAGGCGATCCTTGATCTGGTTGAGCAAGCCGGCGTGGATCTCGTCCGCGCCGGCCAGGATCGCGGCGCCCAGCCGCTCGGCGGCGAACACAAAGCCGTCCCAGCCATCCAGATCGATCAAACGATCAGCCGGGCAGCTCCAGCCCTCGTCGGCCAGCTCGCCCGCGTGCTTGTAGAGGACACGCCGACACTCCGCATCGCCGCGCCGCGCCCACTCAAGCAGCAGGCCGCACAGCTCATCGACATTCATGTCATCGTCGGGTTCGGCGAGGGCGGCCTGGATGCGGACGCGAAAATCGTCCTCCGCACCGCTGGCCAGCAGGACATCGTACAGGTACGGGGCGCGGTCGGGCTCGCCCTGGGTATGAAACCGTTCGTCATAGAGACACGTGTGTAGGATGAGGTCGCGGTACGGGGCGGAGTCGTAGAGCTCGAGATGCAGCACCGCGCGGCCGAGGCCCAGGGCCAGCCAGCGCTGCATCGCTTGAAGATCGTTTTCAGATTCGGCCATGAAATCCTTTCGCTTGAATGCTCACCGTCTCACAATAGCTCGCGCAGCCGTGAGCTGATATCCTCGATCCGCTGGCGGTTGATCGAGTAGAACTTGGCGCCTTTGTCGCGGCGGACGGTCAGCACACCGGCGGTCTCCATCAGCTTGAGGTGGCGCGACACGGCGGACTGATGGATGTCCAGCAGGTTGACGATCTCCTGGGCGTACAGCTCGCGGCCGTGGAGCAGCGACATAATCTGCAGGCGGGTCTTGTCGGCCAGCGCGGCCAGCGGCTGGTACAGGCTCTGGGTGCGCTCACTCTGCTCGTCGCCCTCGGCCGGCGTGACGCTGCTGTTGTAGAACACCGTCAGCAGACCGTTGTTGAACAAAAACGAGAGATACGGCCCGATGTACTGCGAGGGCACAAAGCGCACCGTGGTGACCTCGTCCATGCGCTCCTGGATGTGGTCGGGCACGCGGCGGCCGGTGACGGCGGCGAACAGGTCGGGAAAGTGGGTGCTGTAGCCGTGGGAGCGATGATAGTAGACATTGCGCTCGCGGCCGGGCTGCTGCGCGGCATACTCGTCGCGATAGACCCGATCCCAGAAGCGCTGCATGCTGGAGACCAGCAGATCGCGCCACTCGGTCGGCTCCTGGAACAGCTGAACCAGCTCGGCGGTGTCAATCGGTATCAGCAGCTGGCTGACCACGGCCTCCAGCCGCTCCTGGTCGGCCAGAATGTCGTCGATCGGCTGCTCAAGCTCAACGTCGTGGTGGCGGGCGGTGCGCAGGATAATCGCCCGCACCATCGACCGGCACTGCTCCGGCGATAGCGCCCGCAGATCGTCAAGCAGCGCCTTGATGTCGTCGTGCCCGGCGGCACCCGGCTGCAGCACCTGCTCGGCGACCGCCTCGACCACAACATAGGAGTAGTGGCCGGCGCGCATACACAGCTGCATATCGTGGCGCAGCCGCGGTGGCAGGCTCGCCGCCGCCTGAACCACCCACTCATCCAGCCCTTCAAACTCTTGAACGATGCCCACCAGCCCCATTGTTGAAAGCACATCAAGCCCTAGCGAGGACAGAAATTCTATTTTCAGGGCTGGTCGGGCCCGTACTAGCTCAGCCATAGCTCCATCTCCTACATGTGGTGTAATGATCGATTCTAAGTATTGTTAAGATATGTGTATTTGCAGATGCTAGCATATTGCCTAGTCAGCGTCAATCCAATTGAGCGTAGGTGCCCGGCGTGTGGTTTCTCCTGTCGATCAGTGGTTTCTTTTCATTCGCCACCCTTCCGTCCCTCCTCCGGAGGGAAACCCAGGGGGTTTTCATCCCCCTGGACCCCCTAAATGTTTAGTTGGTGGAAAGATTGTACGTGGTGGATCCATCCCATATGATCCACGAATTGAGAACGCATAGGCCCTGAGTGGAGGCGCGGGACATGGGTGATAGGGCCGGCGCTTATCTTTGGCGGCGCCGCTCAATCACCCTGCGGCGCAGCATCACGGGGCCGGCGTGCGGGTATGACCCAGGAAGGGGACTCGGACGCCATTGATCAGGCCGGCCTCCTCGGAGCACAGGAAGTGCATGGCGGCGATCAGTTCCTCGGGGGTCGTCCAGTCGGCGTTGCCCGATGTGGGGGCCTGGGTTCGCTGATGCTCGGTGTCGACCGCCCGCACCTGGAGGATGTTGGCGGTGACGCCGCTGCCGTCGATTTCCTGGGCCAGGGTCAGGATCAGGGCCTCCTCGGCAGCTTTGGCGGCGGCGTAGACACTGGCGTTGGCCGGCGGTGCGCTGGCGGCGGGCGATGAGACGATCAGCAGGCGCCCCCAGCCGGCGGCGGTCTGGTAGGGGACGAAGGCCTGCAGCATGTGCCACGTCGTCCAGACATGCTGCTCCAGCATGCTGGCCAGATCGGCCGGGTCGCTGGCGACGATCGGCGCGCCCCCCGCCCAGCCACCGACCAGGTGCAGCACAATGTGGATGGCCCCGAAGCGGGCGTGGATGGCCTGTGCGGCGGCCTGGGCCTCGGCCGGCTGGCGCAGATCGGCGCGCTGGCTCATGATGTGCTGGGGATTGGCGGGCAGGTCGCCGATGAGGCGGTCAAGCCGCTGCTGGTTCGAGCCGACCAGCGCCAGCCGCACCCCCAGGTCCGCGAACGCCCGCGCCGCACTGCGGCCCACCCCGCCGGTCGCGCCCGTGATCACGACAACCCGTTCTGCAACATCCATCTAGGCCTCCTTTGCGCCAGCTGGCGCCAACACTATATGGTTCAAGTATGCCATACCTGCCGCAGGCTTGTGTCGATCGTGCACCTAGACCATGCCGAAGCCCCCAAGATACAACGCGGCATCTTGGGGGCTGTGGGGCGCGGGGCCTGGGATTGCTGCCGCCGCTATTCCGGGAGCCACAAGGAGGCGACCACATCGGGCGTCCATCCTGGCTGTGAGGTGTGCGATTGGCGGCAGATATATGTTCGGCCGTTGTAGGTGACTTTATTTCCAGCCGTGTAGGCGTGGAAGTTGCCATCCCAGGCCGGCGCGCCAGTTCCCTGGGTTGGGGTTGGTGTCCTGGTTGGCGTTGCCGTGGCGGTCGGCACCGGGGACCCTGTGGGTGGCGTCTTGGTTGGCGTTGGTGTGTTGGTTACGATCGGCGTCGGGGACCCTGTGGGTGTCGGCGTGGTGCCTTCACAGACGCCTTTCAGCTCCCAGAGCGCTGGCGCCGAGACGGGATCCCAGCCTGGCTGCGAGGTATGCGCGACCTGGGCGGTGTAGCGCTTGCCGGCGTAGGCCACCGCTTGCCCAAGGCTGTAGGAAGTCCAGGTTTGCCACAGTGGCGCCGCGCAGGTTCCATTGGTTGGCGTCGGCGTGGCTGTTTTGGTGGCGCTAGGTGTCGCGCTGGGCGACGCGGTGGCGGTCGGCGTTCCTGGGGTTTTCGTGATCGTGGGACTCGCGGTTCCTGGGGTCGCCGTGGCCGGGGTTGTCGTCACATCCGGCAGGCCGCCACGGGCATAGTCCGCCACGATCCCGTAGATCTTGCCGCCAAAGGCGATGGTCCAGTTTGATGGGGTCGTGACCGGCAGATAGTAGACATAGTCGATCTTAATATTCGCGCCAGGAGCGATGCTTTGCCAGCTGGGAAGCGTGAATCTGGCGTGTTG
>JACCRK010000011.1 GCA_013813565.1 Herpetosiphonaceae bacterium | reverse complement strand
CGAGTACGATGAGCAAGAATGCTGTGCAACGATGTGCTGTGACGTGAGTGCGACGAGCTGTGATGTTGTGCAACGATGTGTTGTGACGTGAGTGCGACGAGCTGTGATGTTGTGCAACGATGTGTTGTGACGTGAGTGCGATGTGTTGCAATCTTTGGAATGTTGGTTGTTGAATGTGCTGGCTAGTACGTAGTTCAGTTCGATTTCTCTGAATTGATAATAACAGCCCGCGCCAATAGCAACAATAGTGCCATAGTACAATCGTTGATAGCCTGTTTCATCCCCCACAGGGTGTAGATTATGTCCGTTTTAGATCACCTTGCGAGTACTATGCCCAACGTTTGACGCTCGCCGCCCGGAATGGTAGCATACCCGCGAACCGTGTAGGAGAAAGATTGTGCGTTTTACTCGTGCCCGCCTCACAACATTTACCGACCCCCAGTACCGCGCCTACGTTCAACGAATGACCATGAGCCGCGATAATCAGCGCGCCACCCGCCCGCCCCGCCAGCGCGACCTGTTCGGCGGCGAGGCCGAGGCGCTGCTGCGTGACTGGCTGACCGCCCAGGGCCTGGGCCTGTCGGAGCGCCGTATCCTGGAGTACGAGGAGCGCCGCGACCGCAGTTCGATTCGCAAGTATCGCGAGCTGGACGCGCTGGTCGAGGCCCCGCGCGCCCTGCATGTCTTCGAGATCAAAGCCAGCCGTTCCGCCAGCTCGCTGCGCCGGGCGTTGGGTCAGCTCGCCGAGGTGCGCGGGGCGCTCAGCCTGATCGCGCCCCAGGTCACCACGACGATTCTGCTGGTCGATACCGGCATCCCCACCGCCGCCGAGGTGCTGGAGCTGATGCGCGCCCCCGATGCGCCGCACACGCCCCCGCCAACCCTGGCCGAGGTGCTGGAGTCCCAGCCGAAATTGGTCCTGATCAGGAGCCTGACCGAGATCACCCCTGGCGACGACCGCGTCTCGGTGATCCGCTTTAGCCTGGATGAGCTGGTGGCGCTGGCCGGCGATCGGCCGCTGCATCTGGACTGGTCGGCCGATGACGATGACCCGCCACCGCCGCCCAGAACGCCAACCGTCCACACCATTGGCGATGATACGCCTGACGACGATGATGATAATCCTTTTGCTGCCGCCATGCGCCGTGTCCTCAAGGAGTAGCCGTGCCAAACCGCATCGATTCAACCATTGAGGCCGCTCAGATCGCCGCCACCACGCCATATCCCCCGGCGCCCTGGGTGATGGACGGCCTGTGGGTGCTGAGCGTCCACCCGCTGCGCCGCGCCCAGGCCGCCGAGCTGCTGCCCGCACCGCTCAAACCGCTTTGGCTGCCGGCCGGACGCACGCTGGGCTTTGCGCTGGTTGGCCAGTATGGCCCCGGCTCGACCCTGCACTACAACGAGGCCGCCTGTGGCCTGATCCTGCGGGTCGGCCCGCGCCCGGCGATCTGGATCAGCGGGCTGGTGGTGGACTCGCGGGCGTCGGTGGCGGGCGGGCGCAACATCTGGCATCTGCCCAAGGAGCTGGCCCACGTCGCCTGGCCCACCCCGACCCGCGCTCGCGCCAGCGCCGACCAGCGCGGCGAGCTGCTGCTGAGCTTCGAGGGCGTGCCGCAGACTCTACAGTCGCTGCCGCTCAATCTTAAGCTCGATGTGCTGGTGGTGGTTGAGGGGGCGGTGCGCCGTATTCCGGCCTCGTTCAGCGGTCGCTTTGGCCTGTCGCGCAAGATTCGCCCGTTCTTCCCGGCCAGCGGCGCCTGGTCGGCCTTCGGCGTGTCGGGCTACTCGGTGTCGGGCCTTGGCCGTGGCCGGGCTGAGTTTGGCCCGCTGGAGTGAGCAGCAATGAGCGTACGTGATCAACTTGCCCTCGCTGTGGCCAGGGCGACCCAGTGGGGCAGCCGCCGTTTTGGGCTTGGCGGCGGCACGAATCTGCCCGGCCGCGTGGCCCGGCGGCTGGCGCCCAACGTGCTGCGCTACCAGGCCGGGCGGCTGAGCGGCGGGGTGATTCTGGTGTCGGGGACGAATGGCAAGACCACCACCAGCCGCATGCTGGCGACGATCCTGCAGCAGGCCGGCCATCCCGCCCTGCACAATCGCGCCGGGGCCAACCTGATCACCGGCCTGACCGCCACGGCGCTCGATCTGGGCGTGTGGGGCGCGCCGGCCTTCGACCACGCCATCTTCGAGGTTGATGAGGCCCATCTGCCAGCCGCAATTGCCGAGACCCAGCCGCGGGTGGTGCTGCTGCTCAACCTGTTCCGCGACCAGCTCGACCGCTACGGCGAGGTCGATACAATCGCCCAGAAGTGGCGCAAGGCCCTGGCGACGCTGCCGCCCAGCGCCACCGTGGTGCTCAACGCCGACGACCCGGCCATCGCCGACCTCGGCCGCGACCTACAGGCCCAGGTGCGTTTCTATGGGCTGGAGGATGCCCGCCACGGCAACGACAGCCTGCGCCACGCCGCCGACTCGATCTTCTGCCGCCGCTGTGGCACGGCCTACGTGTACAATCCCGCCTACTACGGCCACATCGGGCGCTATCACTGCCCCAGCTGTGGCCACACCCGGCCCACGCCGACGATTGCGCTGCAGCAGCTTGAGCTTGATGGCACTCGCGGCAGCACGCTGCGGATCGGGCTGGACGAGGCGGCGGCCGGCTCGCGCGCGCTTGAGGTTGACCTGCCGCTGCCGGGCCTCTACAACGCCCTGAATGCGCTGGCCGCGACCGCCGCCGCCGTGGCGCTCGCCTACCCGCTGCCGGCGATCCGCACGGCGCTTGAGGCGTTTAGCGCGGCCTTCGGGCGGATCGAACGCTTCACTGTGGCCGAGCACCCGGTGCTGATGGCGCTGATCAAAAATCCAATCGGCGCCAGCGAGACCGTGCGCATGGTCGCCACCGCCGCCGAGCCGCTCGACCTGCTGATCGCGATCAACGACCGGATCGCCGACGGCGCCGATGTCTCGTGGCTGTGGGACGCCGATTTCGAGGCGCTGGTCGGCAAGGTGCGCTCGGTGGTGGTCAGCGGCACCCGCGCCGAGGATATGGCGGTGCGCCTGAAATACGCCGGCCTCGATCCTGCGCTGCTGACCGTGCAGCCCAACCTGGCGCTGGCGCTGGACGCAGCCCTGGCCAACACCACCCCGGCCACCACCCTGACGCTGCTGCCAACCTACACCGCCATGCTGGAGATCCGCGCGGTCCTGGTTGACCGCGGGGTGCTAAAGCCGTTCTGGGAGAGCTAAATCGTTGAAGGAGCGCTATGATGGATCGCATCGCAGTCATCTCTGACCTGCACGGCAACCTGACGGCGCTGCAGGCGGTGCTTGCCGATATCCGCCGCCGCACGATCGCCCGGATCTTCTGCCTGGGCGACCTGATCGGCAAAGGCCCGCGCTCTGACGCGGTCATCGATCTGGTCCGTGAGGTCTGCGAGCTGACTGTGCGCGGCAACTGGGATGAGTTTAGTGCAGCCCCCACCGATAATCCGGTGATCCAGTGGCACCAGCAGCACGTTGGGCCGGAGCGGCTGGCCTATCTGGCCGGGCTGCCCAACACGATCGAGTTTGTGCTGAGTGGCCGGCAGGTGCGCCTGTTTCACGCCTCGCAGGTCAGCGTCCACTATCGCATTGGTATGGATGAGCCACGCGAGCGCCATCTGGCGATGTTCGAGAACACCGAGTTCACCGGGTTCGGGCCGCTGCCCAGCGTCGTTGGCTATGGCGATATTCACGGTGCCTACATTAAGAACTTTGTGGGCCATACGCTGTTCAACGCTGGCAGCGTGGGCAACCCGCTCGATCTGCCGCTGGCCGCCTACGCGATCCTGGAGGGCGAGTACGGCAGCGCCACCAGCGGCCCATTCGCAATTCAGCTCATACGGGTGCCCTACGATATCGAGGCGGAGATTGGCCTGGCCGAGGCGCTGGACATGCCCGACCTCGCCCCCTATGCCGACGAGCTGCGCACCGCCCGCTACCGTGGCAGGCCAGCCAGCGAATAAACGGGTGTTGCTTTTGAAGCAACACCCGTTTTGATGAAAATAGCTTTTAGGCCTGAGCTGGCACCAGGAGCAAACCCGCAACTGGATCAGTCTCAAACACCACGATCTCGTCCCAGGCCGCCCGGAGTACCTGTTCGATCATCTGAGTGGAGCAGTTGCCGAGCCGTAGCCAAATGATTTTTGGGGGTGTGCCTAAAACTACGGCCAGGTCGTTGAAGTCGGTATCTTTGGTCACAATCGTATAGGCGTGATCAGCGGCAAATTGCCACACGATGCGATCATCAGCGGCCTCCAGGCCTACCAGTGCAACGTGGGTGCTGTCCGGCGCAAGATCGGCAAGGCGCTGGACAAGGCGAGGTGATACATTGTGATCAAACAGCAGTTTCATGCGGCGAGCAACACAAGCTGTCGCTCACGGTCAGCGGCGTAGCTAAGGCAGGCCTGGATATCAGCCAGCGTGAGCATGGGGAAATCGGCCAGAATTTCCTCAGCCGTCATGCCAGCGGCCAGATAGCTGAGAACATCATACACTGTGATGCGCAGACCGCGAATGCACGGGTGGCCACTGCGCTTGCCCGGCTCAAGCGTAATCAGCTGGCGATATGCGAGTTGGGTCATTCTACTCCTCCTGGAATCAGGTTAGTTTATAGATTGCGGTTTATAGCGCTGATTATACGAGCGAATCGTGTTTTCGGTCTAACTAAAAGTATCCACCTAACTTGAAGCCGTTCTGGGAGAGCTAGTCTCTAGGGGCAGGGGCCAGGGATCGGGGAAATTTGAGCGCATGCTCGACCTCACCCCTACGTCGACGAGCTGCGCACCGCCCGCTACCGTGGCAGACCAGCCAACCAATAAACGGGTTGTTGCTTTTGAAGCAACCTCCGTTTTGATGGAAATAACTTTTAAGCCCTGGATCACCACACTTGTTAGAGGGTGTTCAGAATCTCAGCTAGACAGTTCCGTCACGAGCATGGCCAATCCAGGCCTTTCTCTAGGGATATTAGCCAAATACCGTCCGTGTTTGGTGCTCTAGAATCGCTCGCAGGGCGTTCACGGCGTTTTGTTCGATCTGGGGAAAGCGCGGTCCATCGATCCCGAGGATCTCGGTGATTGAGGCGATAGATTCTTTCTCGCCAAGTCGACCAATTCCGAAGCGCAGACGGATGAGCCGGGCTTGCTTGACCTGAACGCTTTCAAGCGCGTCTTCGATTCGCGTCGGCGAGGTTCCAAGCTCCTGGGCGAATGCCGACAGATTCCTCCAGCGGCGCTGCTCCATCGGATCATTTCCCCCAAAGCGCTGCTGTTCGTGTGGCTCGAATAACCCACGCCAATTGAGGAGGACATGGTCAAATGAGGTCACACCAATCTCCATGCTCAGATTGGTGTAGACCAAGAACTTCCTGATCATTGCATCAAGGAGCACATCGGCGGTGAGTGCGGGGGGCACAGCAGGCGCACGGCGCTCAATCCGTTGCAGAGCGTGGTTGCGCACCGCTTGGTCATCGACAAACGTGACCTGAACGCTATCAATCTCCTGTGCCTGGTCGGCCGATCCTCCAAGTACGATCAGCGCGTACTCGTCGACCGCGATGGCATGCCGAAATCCATCCACCTGCCGTTGTAATTCAGCTCGATCATAGGATCGTGGCAACGCCATAATTCGTGCGGCGTTCCGCCTATGGGGATAGCTCCAAAGAATATTAACCGTCTTGGTCTCAGGCCGTGGTTCGACAACAGCTGTTGACCATGCCAAGCCTTGCTGACTCACGGAGTCGAACAGGCAGATAATACTTTGCAGAAGTACGTCATGCATTGGAATCTCCTGGGCGATACCGATCACTCAGAGAGCGACTCAGCGCGCCTGAACCGCTTCCTAAGGCGCCCGAGCAATGGGCGAACGTAGAGCTGGGCGACTGCCGATATCGCCGCGAGTACGGACCCAATCACCAGCGGGATCACGACCCCAAATGTGAAGGTCATGCCCAGGACGAACCCGAGGACGCATTCGGCCCGGTAGACAGGCAGCAGCAGGGCCAGCCCGAACATTCCCAGGAACAAGGTTGCGGCAATCGTCTCATAGTTATTTGTAAACGCGACCGAGAGCAGGATCCCGAAAAGCAGCGCCCCAAGGAGCCCAGCAATGACCTGCTTAGGCAGTGTGACAGCGTCCGCGCTCCCAGCGGACTGAAGCGCAACGCGCCGCTGGACACGGCCGGTCAAAATCCAGGTGAGCACCGGAAGCGCCAGTAGACCCCACCAGTTAGAGATCGCCGGCAAGTCGGAGCTATTCAAGATGTGGTGGCTGAGGACACCGCCGTTGAAATGCTCCCAGGCAAGATGGGCCAGCTCGGCAAGGATTACAAACGCGGTGAGTCCGGCGCGCCAGCGCGAAATGTGCTGTGTGATCATAGGTTCCCTTCAACTTGGTAGCGCCGGCAAAGGTTTTACCTGCACGCGGGCCCAAGGATATAGCATGCGGAAATCTTCCCCATATGAAGCTAGACGGAATTGGTTGCCGTATAGTTGCAAGGCCGCTGCGTTGCTAGAGCGCTTTGCTGCGTCGCCAGCCCGCTGAATCAGCAAAGGCCACCCAAACATTCCGGGTGGCCTTGGTGCATGATTGGAAGCGCTAGTCGAGGCGGACCTTGGCGCCGAAGTCGCGCTTCTCCTTGCTGACAAAGTAGGTCGAGCAGGCGGCATCCAGCAGGTCGGGATTGAACGTGACCTGCTCCATATTGTACTTGGCGATGCTCATCATCTGGTCGAGGATATCGCGGGGATGGCACATGCGGAAGGGCCGCTCCTCGGGCTTGTACCACTTCTCGATCAGATAATCCAGCCCCTTGGGGTCGAGGTTGACCTTCTTGCCCTTGCACACCAGGCTCCAGATCTGGCGCCACTGCGACTCGTCGGGGTCGCGCACCTCGATCTTGAACTTGATCCGGCGCAGGAAAGCCTCGTCGGCGACCTGGCTGGGGTCGAGGTTGGTCGAGAAGATCAGCAGCTGGTCGAACGGCACCTCGATCTTGTTGCCGGTGACGGTGGTCAGATAGTCGTAGCGCTTTTCGAGCGGCACGATCCAGCGGTTGAGCAGGTCCATCGGGCGACACTGCTGGCGGCCAAAGTCGTCGATCAGGAAAATGCCGCCGTTGGCCTTCATCTGGAAGGGCGCCTCGTAGAAGCGGCCATTGGCATTGTAGGTCAGGTCGAGCATTGCCAGGGTCAGCTCGCCGCCGACGACCACGACCGGGCGCTTGATCTTGGCCCAGCGCAGATCGTAGTCGGCGCTGCCAATGTCGGTGTTGCTATCGATCTGGTCGTGGACGATGCTGTCAAACACCTTGATCACCTGGCCGTCAACATCGATGGCGTAGGGAATATAGATATCATCGCCCATCAGCTTGGTGATCCGCTCGGCGATACTGGTCTTGCCATTGCCGGGATAGCCGAACAGGAAGATCGAGGCGGCCGAGTTGACCGCCGGGCCGACCTCGTTCAGCACCTGGTCGGTGATAATCAGGTCGCCAAAGGCCTTGCGAATATTGCGCCGGGTGATGATCATATTTTTGATCGTCTGGGCCTTGGCCGACTCCAGATACTGGGCAAACGGCACCGGGGCCGCGCCGCTGTAGCTGGTTTTCTTCATCGCGTCCTCGGCCGCCTGGCCGCCACGCTGGGTCAGCACATACTCGTAGTTGGTATCGCCGTAGCCGCGCTGGCCGGCAATATCGATCCACTCCGCGTTGCGCATCATCGTAATCACCGGCTCGATGACGCTGTAGAACAGCCGCAGCTCCTGGGCCAGCTCCATGCCGGTCACCCGCGAGCGATTATAGATCACCCGAACCATCATCTCCTGGATCTGTGAGCGGTTGAGGCCGGTCGCCTCGATGGTGGTTGGAACCGGCGGGGTGTAGGAGTTGCCGACTGGCGCTGAGCCATCATCGGTGGGGATATCGCCGCCAAGCACCCGTGCGCCGCTGAGCTTGCCGTTGCCCTGGGCCTCGGCGACCAGCGCATCGAGCTGCTGCTTGTGCATATTCAGGTGGCGGTTGGCATCGTAGTCGTTTTTTTCACGCGCTTCTTTGATGCAGTCATACAGGGCGCGGGCAACGACATACTTAATTCCATCAACGTACATATGGTGCAAATATTCGCCAGGTCGAACATAACAGTCGGCTGTATGGTCGTTGCGGGCGCGTAATTCATCGTGTGAGCGAGCATCGAGCAGAAATCGCATAGTTCATCCCTTCATTGGGCAACACCGGCAGCAGAAGACCCAACACAGAACAAGGTAGGATTCAGAGGGAGTAGCCTTGATTGCAAGCTGGCTGGCGCTACCATTCTGGATACCAGAATTATAGCCCTGTCCGGCGCTCTTGTGCAAGCAATCAACAGGGCTAAATGGTCCCACCTGACTCTGGGTAATCTGATTTTAAGAATATGCGCGCCAGTAGTCCAGCAGCTCGACCACGATCTGCTCCATGCCAATCAGCGGCTCCCAGCCGGTGATGGCGCGCAGCTTGGAGTTATCGCCCTGGAGGATCGGCTCGTCGGTCGGGCGGAGGCGGCTAGGGTCGACGCGCACCTCGATCGGCACGCGGCCCTGCGCCCGCACCAGCTCGACAATATCGCCAATCCTGGTGGCCGTGCCCGAGCACAGATTGTAGACCTCGCCCGAGGGAGCGTGCTCAAGCAGCAGCCACAGCGCGCGGGCGACATCGGTGACGTGGCTGAAGTCACGGCGCGGCTCCAGATTACCGACGTGCATAATCGGCTCCTGCCGGCCGGCCTCGATCGCCGCCATCTGCTGGCAGAAGGTCTGGATCGAGCAGCGGTCGCCCTGGCGCGGCCCGACATGGTTGAACGAGCGGGTGACCACGACATGCAATCCATACGACATCGCATACTGCAGCCCCAGCATCTCGGCGGCGGCTTTGCTGACACCGTAGGGGCTGGCGGGCCGCAGCGGGTGGGTCTCGGGGATCGGCACCGCGCTTGGGTCGACCATGCCATACTGGGCGCTGGTCCCGGCGATATGCACCCGCGCCGCCGGACAGTGGGCGCGCACCGCCTCCAGCACGTTCAGCGTCCCCTCGACGTTGGCCCGCAGCGTCGTGACCGGCGCATCCCACGAGGCGCTGGGGTAGCTCTGGGCCGCCAGATGGTAGATCCGATCCGGCTTGATGCGGGCGATCGTGGTGCCGACCGAGTACGGGTCTTCAATATCGCCCTCGTGAAATGTGACCTTGCCGCGCAGCTGCTCGATCGGACGCGGGTCGGAGCGCCAGCGCTTGAGGGCGTGCAGCTCCAGATCGGGCAGCGTCAGCAGATAGTCGGCCAGAAAGCTCCCGATCGGCCCGGTGATACCCGTGATCAAAATACGCATAGGTTCCTCGATAGGTAAGTAGCTGGCAGCTGGCAGCTGGCAGCTAGTGAAATTTCGTTGTAAAACTAGCCGCTAGCTACTAGCCCTACGGCGCCGTACAGCGCAGAATCGTGCTGGCTGGCCGGGGCTGGAGCGTGTAGGTTCCCAGGCTGGCCGGCAGCACCACCGCTGTGCCGCAGCCTAGCTCAACGCTGCCGTGGGCGGTCTGGAGCCTGGCTGCGCCCTCGACCACGGTGAGAATTTCGAAGGTGGCCCGGTCAGTGCTGGCGCTGAGTGGCGCGCTCAGGCTCCAGCGCTCCATCGTGAAGTAGTCACACGCGACCAGTCTGGTCCGCGCTGCATCAATTGGCTGGGTATCGACCACCGCCGGGGCGCTGAGGTCGTAGTTGAGCACATCAAGGGCGCGGTCGAGATGCAGCTCGCGCGGGCGGCCATAGTCATACACGCGGTAGGTCAGATCGGAGGTCTGTTGAATCTCGAACAGCATCACGCCAGCGTTGATCGCGTGGATTGTCCCGGCGGGCACGAAGATGGTCTCGCCGGACTGAACCGGCACGCGCCGCACCAGATCGATCAGGCGGCCAGCCTCGATCGCCGCCGCACAGGCGTCGCGGTCGGTCGGCGCGGTAAACCCGTGGATCACAGCGGCCTGTGGGTCGGCGCGCAAAATGTACCAGGCCTCGGTCTTGCCATTGAAGCCGCTGGCGGCCTCGACGCTGTGGGCATACGCATCATCGGGGTGCACCTGCACCGACAGATGGTCGGCGGCATCGAGGAATTTTGCCAGCAGCGGAAACTGCGCTCCCGAGCGGGCGATATTGACTGTGCCAACCAGGTCGGCCCCGTGGCGGGTGGTCGCCTCCGCCAGCGTCATCCCGGCCAGCGGGCCGCCACTGATGCGATTTTCGGCATAGACCAGCCACACCTCGGCCAGCGGAGCCGGCGCGTCGCCCAGCTTGAGCCAGGGGGCGAGATGCGAGCCGCCCCAGACCCGGCTATCCAGGCGTGGTTCGAGCAGCAAAGGAGGAAGTGAAACCATAGGTGATTCCTTGTCTGTGCCTAAACGAACGGTGCCGGATGCAGCGCAAAGCCCGCATCCGGCACCGTTCACCGCTTAGCGACGAATGAAGCTGGTCCAGGTGCGATACTCGCGGCCCTCAAATGTGGCCACGACCTCCACTGGAACCGTGGCATTGGCGGGAAGATCGCCAACATAGAAGATAAAGCCGGTGGTGCCATCGCCCCCGGTGGTGTGGCCAATTCCTGGGATAACGCTGCCATCGGGGTTGTAGCGATAGATATTGACAAAGGCGGTGTAGGCGGCGGGCGCCCCATTGACGATCAGGCGCACACAGATGACCTCATCGTAGGGCGGGCCAACCTCGGGCAGGGTTGGCCAGGCCTGAATTCCAGCGACTGGCACTGGAACATTGACGTGGCATGGGCGATTGGGAAATGGCGCCTCGATTGGATCAGGCCCTGGGATTGGGGTTGGCTCTGGCTCCGGGCCGGGGCCGGGAATTGGCTCCGGGGTTGGCTCCGGGCCGGGCCCTGGCTGCTCGCCGGCGTCAAGAATCTCGCGACCGAGCAGGCCCAGCAGAATCTGGTTGCCGTTGTGGAGCTCAAAGCGGGCGCGCTCGAACCACTGCACCGAGATCGTGTCGCCGTTGGGGCCGGTCTTCAGCTGGAGCGGGCTGATCGGCAGACCATATAGATCGAGGTTGCTGGCCCCAGGCGTCTCGCCCACCGATTGCCACTTGGTGAGAAATGGATCGCAGAGGTTGTAGCCGGTCGCGGGGAAGTACTGGCAGCCCGGCTGGGGAAAGTCGGGAATCGGCAGAATGCTGCTATACAGCTCGGCCCCCAGCCGCCCAAGCTGGACCTGATACGCCAGCGGGTTCTCAGGATGATACTCGAAGCGGGCCCGCTCAAAGTACTGGGTTGTGTAGGTGCCATCGGGTGTTGGCTCGCTGAACTCGGCGGTCAGCGGGTAGCCAAAGGTCGCCAGGCCGCCGTTTTGCTCCCAGTAGGCGCGAAACCCACCGCCAATACAATCGGTGATGCCGGGGGCCTCAAAACATAACAGATCGATCGCGCTCACCGGTGGTGTGCCGCGGCCAATCATACTTAACGCTGCTGTCAGCAGCCCAATTATCAGCGCCCTGCGCCAGTGTCGCATAGCTAATCCTCGTCTCTAATGGTTTACAGTGGCAATGTCTGAACACTTAGCGCGGTCAGGCGACTGCGCAGCGCCAGAATCGCGGCTAAATTGCGCATTACCTGATAGCCAAACTGCGGATTTTCCTCGCAGCGGGCCAGAATTACACTTTGGGGAACTCGAATGACGCTCACGCCATCATCACCAGCCTGGAGGCGCGCTGAGCGCACGCCGCCATCGACCAGCGCCAGCTCGCCAGCAAACTCGTCGGCGTAGAGCGTCGCCAGCTTATGCGACGGAGCCGCAGATCCCAACGTGCTTGGGTCGAGCCAGACCTCAAGGTGGCCCCGTATCACAATATACAGATCATGTTCGGTTGATTGTTGAGCAGAGAGAACCACCCCCGGCGGCACCTGCTCTACCGTGGATCTGGCGGCGAGCTGTTCAAGCTCTTCAGCAGCGACATGGTCAAACAGGGCTACGTCAGCAAATCGGCGTGACAGCTGTTGGATGAGAAGCGCTTCGTCGTGTGAGCCAGACTGGTGACTAGACATAGAACCTCCATGTGTTGCGTGTGCCTGGGTGTATTCTAGCTGTTCTTCAGGTCACAGGCAACTTTAGGTGCCACCTCGGGCCCTGAAGTGCTGATAAACTGTTTCCAGTCCAGGCACCTCGCGCCGGCGCGATAGGCAGCGCCTACAGCTGGCAAGAAGCCGCTGCTCGGCGCTATGAAATGTGTTTTTGGTTACTCCAATGCCCTAAACGCGAGTTGGAATGGAAATTGCTAAAGCTACTGGCACGCTCTCTGCTTTAAGGAGATCTATAAACCTTTAATAAAGTGGTGTATGACATTTTGTCAATGCCTGTGGATGGTTTGGTAGAGGAGGCAGCCGGTGCGTTGCCCACATTGCAATTCGCCCTGTCGCTACATAGGCGAGCAGCGGGGTGCTGAGAAATATTACGGCTGTCACATGCACCTATGGACGTGCTTAGGGTGTGGTACGACGTTGAGTCAGATGGAGCCACTTCCCGCCACTCACACTGATGTGACACTTCGTCAACCTCAAAATATTTCTGATATCGCTAAAGACCGCTCGGAAAAGAATTAGCCTGGATTAGCTTCAATCAAACTGAGGCTGGCTGGCTGGAGCGTCAGGCAACATTCGGCTCCCACTGTGCTGTCAAACTGCGCCGGTAGATCAAGGTCGAGCTTGATGCCGCTGCTGTGCTGCCAGCGCACGCGGGTCAGACTACCCCGAAAGGTGGCCCGCTCGATCCTGCCGGTCACGAGGTTGGCTGCCGCCAGAGTGGGCGGCTGGGCCGCCTCTGGTCGAATCAGCAGCACAGTCTGGCCGGCCGGGATGGCGGTGGCCGGGTCGAGGAGCAGCCGGCCGAGCGCGGTCTCGGTCCAAACGGCTCCATCGGCGCTGCCGACCGACTGCACCGGCAGCAGGTTGTTCAGGCTCAGAAACTGGGCCACAAATGGCGAGGCGGGATGCTGATAGATCGTCTGGGGGCGGCCGGCCTGCGCAACTTCGCCGGCCTGCATCAGCACCAGCCGATCGGCGACCGTGAAGGCCTCGGCCTGATCGTGGGTCACATACACCGCTGTCACCCCGGCGGCGATGATGATCTGGCGGACCTCTTCGGTCAGGCGCTCGCGCAGAGTGCGGTCGAGCGAGCCCAGCGGCTCATCGAGCATCAGCAGCCGTGGCCCCGGCGCCAGCGAGCGCGCCAGCGCCACCCGCTGGCGCTCGCCGCCGGATAGCTCAAAAATACTGCGCCGGCCATAGCCAGGCAGACCGACCACCTCAAGCATGACGGCCACGCGCTCGGCGATCTGCGCTCGCGGCAGGCGCTGCATCCGCAGGCCAAAGGCGATATTCTCGGCCACGCTGCGATGCGGAAACAGCGCCCAGTCCTGAAACATCAGCCCAAAGCCGCGCTCGTGCACCGCCTGCTTCAATAGTGGCGCACCATCAAACATCAGCGTGCCCGCATCAGCCAACTCCAGACCGGCGATGATGCGCAGCAGGGTTGATTTGCCACAGCCGCTCGGCCCAAGCAGCGCCACAATCTCGCCAGCCGCCACATCAAAGGAGACGCCCCGGAGCACAGGCTGTGCGCTGAAGCTTTTCCAGATGTTGGTCGCCTGCAAGAGCGGCGCGGGCTTGATCATATTTTCCGGCCTTTTACCATCAGCAAGAGCGCCGCAATCCCCACCAGGATCACCGCCAGCCCAAATAGCCACAGCCTGCCGGTAGCGTTGGTGCCAGTGTCGGGCAGCCCGATCGGAATGCCTCCGCCAGCGACTGCCGTTGGGCTGGCCTCCGGGGTGGCCTCGGCGGCTGGCTGCTCCGTTGCAGCTGGCGTGCCCTCGGCCGGCGTGCCGGTCGGAGTGAACGTTGGCAGCGCGGCTGGCGCCTCGGTCGGCTCGACCGGCTGGGGAATGCGGGTTGGGCGTGGCGTTGGCGTGGCCGTCGGCCCCGGCAAAATCTGAATCGGCACCTCATCAGCGGCTGGCGCCAGATCGTTGCCATAGGTATCGCGGGCGCCAACGACCTCGGCCTGATTGATGGTCTGGCTGATATCCGTCAACGCTGTAAACACCACCGTCATCAGCACCGTCTGCTGGGGCGGGAGAACAGTGACCAGCGGCGCCCGCAGCGCATTAGTCCAGACCAGCAGACCGGCCTCAACCCGATCGGGCGCCGGAACCGCATAGATGAACTGCAGGGCCGCCGGATCGAACCTGTCGTTGATTGGCAGCGCCACGATGTTGGCCATGCCGTCGTTGCGAATCGTCAGGTTAAACGTAATCTGCTGCCCGGCAATCGGTGGTACAGTAAGGTCGAGCGTTTTGGTCAGTGGCGTTTGGCCACCAACCGCTTCGTTATCAACATTGCTGCTGCCATTGCCCACCAGATTTCCCTGGGAGTCATAGGCATCGTGAGTCTCGGCGCGGTTGACAACTCGCGGCGAGGGGTGCTCGGCAATGAAGCGGGTGATAATCACCACCGACTGGCCTGGGGCAAGTGGCCCTGTACTTGCTAATACGTTATTCCAACTGATCACGCCTGTCGCGGCGATGTGGGTATTCTGCGCCGGATTGGCAGCGACAAAACGCAGCACGGTCTGATCGTACATATCGATCATCGGCAGCGTAATCACGGTGGTGTTCCAGTTGTTGGTGATCGTGATCGCAAAGGTCAGCGTCTCGCCAACCTGTACGATGTTGCTGTTTTTAAGCAGCTTTTTTTCCAGAATCAGACCATTGGTCTGGGCTGCGGCCGGGGTGGGGCTTTTGGCGACAAGCAAAAGAACAAGGATAACGGCAAATCCCGCCAGCAGGCCAAGTGGTGCGAGCACGTTCCAGCGTGAACGAACGCCCATGAGTAACTCCTTGAATTTATTAAAAAATTTAACGTAAGTGATGGTACACGCTAGAGTGCAATGCGTCAACCCTGGCTACGTTGAGGAACAACAATGCGTCATCGCAGCTCTTTAATGTGGAAATGGATCGTTCATCTGCCGCGGCTGGTGCTGGCGGTGCTGCTGGCCCAGATCAGTCTGATGGTTGGGCTGTTTGCCTATGCCAAAATTCGCAAGCGGGCGGTCGAGAGCATCTTTCCACAGCTGGAGATCCCGCCAACCACAGTCGGGCGCCACGAGGTGCAGGTGTTTGATGATGGCGCCTCGGTGTTTCGCCAGATGCTCGCCGATATCAAGCAGGCCCAGCATACGATTCTGCTGGAGAGCTATATCTTTGAGGGTGATGAAGTTGGTATGGCCTTCAAGCGGGCGCTGATCCACAAAGCGCGCCAGGGCGTCAAGGTCTATATTATCTTTGATGGGATTGGCTCGTTGCATGTGCCGACCCGCTTCAAGAGCTTTGGGCGGCGGAAAAATATCCGGGTGTTTGAGTTTGGGCGGCTGCGCTCGCTGCGATCGTACTTCGATATCAAGATGTGGGTGCGCACCCATCGTAAAATTCTGGTCATCGATGGCGAAAAAGCCTATCTCGGCGGGATGAACATCGGCCGACCGTATGCCCGCACCTGGCGCGACACCCACCTCAAAATTGTCGGCCCGATGGCGCGCAACGTGGCCCACGACTTTATCGAGCTATGGAACGAACACTACGATCGCCACCCAATTCTGCTGAACTACGAGCGCACCGCCGATGAGCACATCGGGATCTGCGGCAACGACCCATTTCGTAACATCCTGCCGATCAAGCAGACCTATCTTGATGCGATCAACGGAGCGGAGCGGAATATCTACATCACCAACGCCTATTTCCTGCCCGACCGCGATATTATCAATGCCCTCGTCACCGCCAGCCAGCGCGGCGTCGACGTTCAGGTGATGGTGCCGGAGATCTCCGACAATATTGTGGTGGATTGGATCACTCGTGGACTGTGTCTGGAGCTGCTGCGCGGCGGCGTGCGGATTCTGCTCTACTGTGGCACGATGCTGCACTCGAAGACGATGACCGTCGATGGCCAGTGGTCAACCGTGGGCAGCGCCAACCTCGACGGACGCAGCCTCACCGCCAACTACGAGATCAACGCGACCATTATCGACCAGGCCTTTGCCCGCCAGATGGAGGCGATGTTCCTCAACGACCGCTCACAGAGCCGCGAGATTTTTGCCGCCACCTGGGGCAGCCGCAACGTGCTCCAGCAGTTTGGCGAGTGGTCGCTGCAACCACTGCGCGGTCTTTTCTAGCCGCCACCCCTCTCCAGCGCCGTGGAGAGGGGGAAATTCCCACGGAATTCCTTATTTGAACGGGATTGCCCCGAACCTCTAAAATCAGCGCGTATCCCACTTGAAGTAGCGGATCGCCAGGCCGGTCATGGCGACGAGCCAGACAGCCTGCACGCCAAAGTTGACCAGCGGCGCATTGATTGGTGGCGCGCCGATCATCGTCTGCTTGAGGGCATCGACGGTGTAGGTCAGCGGCAGCGCCTTGATAATCGGCTGGATCAGGGTGGGCAGCCCGCTGATCGGGAAAAAGATCCCGGTCAGAAACAGCATTGGGAAGTTGACTAGGTTGGTGATGGCGTTGCCGCTCTCCTCGGTTTTGGAGATGGCGGCGATGAAAAAGCCAATTGCGATAAACATCAGCGAGCCAAGCATCATCCAGCCGACCAGCGCAAACCAGTTGCCGACCATCGACACATCGAACACAACCATCCCAACGCCGACAATAATCCCCATCTGGACCAGCGCAATCGTCAGGCGCAGCGCCACATAGGCGACCAGCAGCGTCGAGCGCGGCAGCGGCGTGGCGCCCAGGCGCTTCAGAACCCCCTGGGTGCGCAGGGCGATCAGCGGCTGGGCGGTGGCGAACAGACCCAGCTGCATAATGCTCATTGCCAGAATGCCGGGAATAATATAGTCGATGGGTTTGAGGCTGTCGGCCAGCACTGGCTTGACCGCCACGTTCAGGGTTGGCTGCACCTTGGAAGCCACCGGGTCGGCCTGCTTGACCACGCTTTCCAGCACGCCGCGGATAAATGGCGCGAACACCTGGCTGGACTGGTCGACCTGGAGCTGGATGTCGGTCGGCTGGCCGGCGGCGGCGGCGGCGCTGGTGCCAGCTGGGATGATCACCAGCGCCTGAATCTCGCCCTTCTGTAGCTTATCCGCCAGATCGGCCTGGCTGCCGCGCTCGAATATCATCTTAGCAAATGGGTTGGCTTCGGCATCCTGGCCGGGCTGGCCCTGGGGCAGCGACTCAAGCATCGCCGCGATCTGCCCGCCGACCGGGCCCTGGTCCTCCAGCACAATCCCGACGGTATCGTCGAACTTGCCGGGGTTGCGAAACAGCATCCCAAACAGCAGGATAAACAGAACTGGAAAGGCCACTGTAAAAAACAGGGCCATGCCGTCGCGGGAAAACTCACGTAGATTGGCCAGATACAGCTCTTTTAATGTTTTCAAGAACTACTCCTCAACATACAAATCAACTGATTGTAAACGAACAAAAGCAATGAGGAGCGTCGCTGCTCCTCATTGCCTAGATAGTTTGATTGTTGGTGGCGCCTATTCGCTGGGCCGTGGCGTTGGCCGCCACAGACTCTGGAACGCGAAGCTGAGGATCAGGAAGACGCCGCCGAATCCAATGAACAGCAGAATCCGCCAGATCGCGTCGAGATCGACCAGATCGATCAGGAAGAGCTTGATCACCACCAGGGCGACCGTGGCAATCGCCGCCCACAGGATGCGCTGGCGGTCGTAGCGCAGGCCAATTGCGAACAGAACCAACGCACAGATGCCCCAGCTCATCGTGATGTAGGCGTTGCCGCTGGCGATGCTGCTCCACTCCCGCCAGAACCACGCCAGCAGCGC
>JACCRK010000041.1 GCA_013813565.1 Herpetosiphonaceae bacterium | reverse complement strand
GAGCCATACAAAAGCGAGCTGTTGCCGCTGTGGCATTTTCGCACCCCGGAGGTGGCCCGCGAGGCGGCGTCCGCCATCTATGCCAAATATGAGCAGTATCGGGCGGCGGCGGATTTTGTCGGCATGGACGTGGCCCGCAAGTACATTCAGATGGGGTATACTCGGGCGCGGCGCTACGCCAACCACCAGGGCGGGCTGAAGTACAACACCGTCGGCGAGGTGCTGCCGATCCGCCACGATGCCGAGAAGGCCGAGTCGGCCAGCATTTTTGCCGAGTACCTGGGTCGGGTTATGGACGACCCGGTCTACAAGGAGCTTAAAAGCGCCTTTCAGGAACAATGATCGCAGTAATTCAGGAGGTTCAGTTGACGCTCCAGATCGGCCTCAACGCTCGGTTATTCCCCGGCAACTGGCGGCCGGCGCGCCAGGAGATCGCTTTTGCGGCCAGCGGCGGGTTCCAGGCGATTCAGTTTCCCGGCCCGGAGCACGGGCTGGATGCTGAGCGACTTGGCGCTGAGGCCGCCAGCGTCGCCACAGCATTACGTCAAGCTCAGCTCGTCCCAGTGATGGAGATGCTGATCCGGGTTGATGCGCAGGGGCGGACCGAGGCCGGCCGCACGCCGCTGGAGGTGATCCGCGCCAACCTGCCGGCGATCGGCGGGCTAGGCTGCCCGGTGGTGCATATCCATCTCGTCCCGGCCGCGGGCTACCCCGCCGCAACCATGCGGGAGATCGAGGCGCGCTTTGTGGCGGATCTGGCCGCCGGGGTCGCGCTGGCCCGCGAGCACGGCTTTCGGCTGGGCTTCGAGCACAACGAGCCGCTGGTCGGGCTGTGCAGCGACCCGGAGGTGTGCGCCGGCATCCTGACGGCAGTGCCCGACCTGGGGCTGGTCTGGGATCTGAACCACACCATCCCCGCGCATCTGGCCGGGTTTCTGGCGCTGGCCGGGCGGATGACGATGCTGCATATCTCGGACACACCGCTGCCAACCGTCAACTCCCATCTGCCGCTGGGGATGGGCACGCTGGATTTTGGCGGCTACCTGGGCGCGGTGCAGCAGCGCGGCTTCAGCGGCCAGGCCATCCTGGAGATCGGCGGTCTGCCGCAGTCGGGCGGCTACGGCCGGGATACCGACGCGGCGCTGCTGGACTCGCTGGCGCGGCTGCGGCAGGCGAATGGTGATCAGTGATCACTAGCCACTAAACCTAATGCCCAGCGGCAGGCGCCGGCGCGTCGGCGGCGCGGCGTCCGGCCCACTTGAACGGCCAGCCGGGCAACATTGCGCCCAGCACAATCGCCAGCAGCGCCACATAGAACGTGAACTGATAGGTTTTCTCAAAGCCGGCGACCTGCTCGGCGCAGGCCTGCTGCACGCCAGCGCGAATCTGGGCCTGCGCTGCTGGCGGAGCGGCCCTGGCCGCCGCCGGGATATTCTCGGCCGCCGGCACGCCGGGGGTTTCGCAGAGGCCAAAGACGGGCGCCTTGGCACTGCTGGCGCTGGTCGGCGGCTCGCGAAACTGCACCTGAAGATCTCTGGTCGAGGTCGAGAGCGTGCTGGCCAGAATCGTCGCCAGCAGCGCCACGCCAATCGACTGCACCACCTGGCGGGTTGAGTTGACCAGCGCCGAGCCACGGGCCAGCTTCGGCAGCGGCACCACCGACAGCGCCGTCACCAGCGTGGTCTGCACGGTCATGCCCAGCGCCAGACCGCGCAGCGCGATCAGAAACAGAATCCAGCTGATTGGCGTGTCGGCCTTGATCTGGGCCAGCTGCCAGGTGTTGATCAGCAGCAGCGAAAAGCCGCTGACCACCAGCACCCGCGGGCCAACTTTATCGTAGAGCTTGCCCGCGATCGGCGTGGCGACCCCGGCGGCGATCGCCAGCGGCAGCAGGGTCAGCCCGGTCTCCAGGGCCGTCCGCCCGCGCAGAATCTGCAGGTACAGCGGCATCAGGAACTCGGCGCCGAACAGCGCCACCACGCTGACCCAGCCGACGAAGCTGGCGATCAGGAAGATCGGCTTGGTAAACAGGCGCAGGTCGAGCAGCGGCTCCTTGGCCACAAACAGCTCCACAATCGCCAGCGCGATCAGGCTCGCCGCGCCGACCGCGAACCAGCTCAGGACGGGGGCGCTGGTCCAGCCGTTCTCGGCAGCGATCGAGGCGGCGTACAGCACCGCGCCAAAGCCAAGCGTCGAGGTAATCAGGCCGAGGATATCCAGCGGCACCGCCCGGTCGCTTTTGTGCTCGCGCAGCCAGCGGGTGCCAATAAAAACGCCCACGATGCCGATGGGAATATTGATAAAGAAAATCCAGCGCCACAGGTTCAGATCAACCAGCCAGCCGCCGAGGATCGGGCCAAGCGCCGGCGCGATCACCAGGGCGATGCCGAAGAAGCCCAGCGCCATGCCCTGCTCCTCCGGCGGAAACTCGCTGAAGATGAAGGTGGTGCCCAGCGGCAGCGCCAGCCCGCCGCCAAGGCCCTGCAAGGCACGGGCGGCGATCAGCAGACCGAGGTTGTTGGATGGCGCAATGCCGCACAAAAACGAGCCAAGCACAAACACCGAGAGCGCCACCAGATAGACCTTTTTGATACCGAAGCGCTCGGCGAGAAAGCCCGATACCGGCGTGCTGATGCCAAGCGCCAGCACATACACGCTCAAAATCCACTGCGCATCGTTGACCGAGGCGTTGAACTCGCTGCTGAGCGTGCGGAAGGCCACATTGACCACCGTGGTGTCCAGAATAACCATAAAGATCCCGAAAATAACCGAGATCAGGACTTTCCATTTGGGCGCCAGGCCGCGCTGTGGCGCTGCGCTGGGAGTTGAAGCTGTCATACCTGTTCCTTATCATCAATGGGTTGGGATTAGGGGTTAGGGATGCGAGCTAATACCTACCCCCTCAATAGCGTTGGGATCTATGCGTTGGCCTCGACCGGGTCTGGCGCTGGCTTTTTGGCGACCTACTCCTCCAGGGTTGGGTAGCGGGGTTTGGCTGGAGCTGACGCCGCACCGCGCTGCTCAATCAGCCGCAGGATCAGCTTGAACGCCGTATCGATCACCACGCTGGGCAGGGTCTCGGCAAAGCCAAGCAGCGGGCCATAGAAGGCCGGCACAACTTTGCGGGCGGGCGGGCGGCGGCGCCGCACGACATCGACAATCGCCTTGGCGACCACACTGGGCGCCGTGCCGATACCGCTCACCATCAAGGTTCGCAGAAACGCCGCGCCCTGGGGATAGGCCGTCGTCCCAGCGCCGATATTCTGCTGGACCACCTCGGTGAACTCGGTGGCGATTGGACCCGGCTCGATCACCACAACCTGAATATTCCAGGGCGCCAGCTCCAGCCGCAGCGCATCGCTGAGCGCCTCGACGGCGAACTTGCTGGCGCTGTAGGCCCCGCCATACGGCATCACCAGCCGCCCGCCAACGCTGCTGACATTCAGGATCCGCCCGGCGCGGCGCTCGCGCATCTTGGGCAGGAACTGCTGGATCAGCGCGACCATGCCGAAGACGTTCGTCTCGAACTGCTGGCGCAGGGCCGCGATCGGCACCTCCTCAAGGGCTCCCATCTGGCCGTAGCCGGCGTTGTTGAGCAGGATATCGATCTCGTGGCCGTTGGTGGCGCGGCGAATGTGCTGCACGGCCTGCTCGATGCTGTCGGCGCTGGTGACATCGAGCTGCAGCGGCTCGATCAGCCAGCCGTGGGCGCGGGCCTCCTCGGCCAGCTCCTCGAGCTTCTCCAGGCGGCGGGCGGCGGCGAAGACGCGGGCGCCCTGGGCGGCCAGGTTGAGGGCGGCGGCGCGGCCGATGCCAGCCGAGGCGCCGGTGACGAGGGCGATCTGCCCATCAAGGTGTGCCAAGTTCGACCTCCAAATACAAAAAGCACGACGGTGCGTGCTTTGGCCATCTGTGTGCCAGCAAAAAATTAGTGGTCTAGGGCGTAAACCCCAGGAGCTTTAGATGCCCAAAGGGCACCTAGATATACGCCCTTCAGCCGCTTTAGACGTTGACAGAACGGACGTGCTATAACATACTGCAAGCAGGTATCTATTATAGGTGATATATGGAACTACGACAGTCGCATAAAACCTATCATACTGATCATAGCATTATGTACAGTTGTCAGTACCATATTATCTTCTGTCCAAAATATCGACGGAAGGTATTGATTGATTCTGTAGCCGCTCGATTGAAAGAGCTTGTGCTTGCCAAGCAAGCCGACTATGGCTATATCGTCATTGAAATGGACGTAATGCCTGATCATGTCCATTTCCTGCTTGATGTAGATCCACGCCAAGGTGTCAATGTGGTGGTTGGAAAGATCAAAGGCTTCACGTCGCATGAACTACGCAATGAATTCCCCTGGCTCAAGAAGCGTCTCCCGACACTCTGGACACGCGCTAAGTTCATTTCAACGGTCGGAGCAGTCACGCTTGATGTTGTCCAGCAGTACATTGAGGCGCAGAAAAACGTATGACACGTAAAGCCTACAAATACCGAATCTATCTGACAAAAGGCCAGCGGCGCATTCTTGAGCAGCAACTCGAAGAGTGCCGCTGGGTCTATAACGAAACGCTGGCCACGCGCAAGCGGGCGTATGAGGATGACCAGCGCAGCGTCGATTGGTACGCAACCAAACGCATGCTTCCTGAGTGGAAGGCTGATCGACCGAGCCTGAAAACCGTGCATAGCACCGTCCTGCAAAATGTTACGCAGCGCGTTGATCTGGCGTTCCAATCCTTCTTCCGCCGCGTGAAAGCGGGCGCGGATACGGCAGGCTTCCCACGCTTTAAGCAGCTCGGCCGCTACGATAGCATGACCTTCCCGCAGTACGAGAACGGCGTGCGGCTGGACGGCGACCGGCTCATTCTCTCGAAAGTCGGCGCTGTCCATGTCGTGCTCCACCGCCCGATTGACGGGACACCGAAGACGGTCACGCTCACGCGGGCGTCTACCGGCAAGTGGTACGCATGCTTCGCATGTGAAACCGACGCCCAGCAACGTGAACCAACGGAGCAGATTGTCGGCGTAGACGTCGGACTACTCTCCTTTGCAACCTTGTCGAATGGTCAACAGATCGCTAATCCACGCTTCTACCGTCAAGACGAGGCCGACCTGAAACGCGTTCAACAGCGCAAAGACGCGGCGAAGAATGCCGAGAATTGGGACGAAAACCGCAAACAGAAGAGGATTTTGTCGCGTATTCATGAGCGGATTGCGGATCGCCGTCGAAACTTTGCCCATCAACGCAGCCGTGAATTGATTAATGACTATCAACTCATCGTATTCGAGAAACTCGCTCCCCAGGACATGGGCGCACGGAAGGGCCGGGGTATGCGGAAAAGCATTATGGACGTGGCATGGACACAGTTTATCGCCATGACGATTAGCAAAGCGGCAGATGCTGGCCGAACCGTCATTTTGGTAGACCCGCGCAACACGTCAAAACTCTGCTCTCGGTGTGGCGAAAAGGTCGAAAAGAAGCTCGGGGACCGTGTCCATACCTGCCCCGAGTGCGGACTGGTGCTGGATAGAGACCATAATGCGGCAATCAATATCTTGCAGCGTGGTCTTCAAACACTGCAGACCTGAGACTGTGGATTGGGGCGGCAATCCCTTGAAGCCCAGGTGCCTTGGCCCTGGGAGCCGTCACTTCAGCTAACAAAATAAATAGTACCGCCAATTGGGAGGTTGTCAAGGTGGGCGATGGCTTGTGGGGCTGCCCAGCGAGAGGGGTTTTCTTTTCAGCTGGCGGTGGCTTTTGATTCGCCTCCCCTAACCCCTCCGCCGGAGGCTAACTGGGGGAGGTATTTTATTCCTCCATAATGTGGATGGTCAGGCCGGGCGGCGGGTTGGGCCACGGCTCAGGGACCAACCAGAGGCGGGTCCACAGGCGGCCGCGGCCAAGTAACCACTGCAT
>JACCRK010000014.1 GCA_013813565.1 Herpetosiphonaceae bacterium | reverse complement strand
AGTGCGGTGGTGCTGCCGCTGCCCCGCAGCGAGGCCGCCGATCTGGCCCGCCTGATGCTGGCCGATGACTTGCTCGATGTCCCACTGCAGGAATCGCTCAAGGGCCGATCCGATGCCTTGCCCGAGTCAGACTTACTGTCTGAATTACTCCTGTCCACCCCTGAAAGTAGCCCGGTTCCCACATCCGTAGCCCAGGAGCGCGAGAAGTATGGCTGAGAAGCAAGCGGTCTATGTCCCAGCAAGCACAATGACCTTGCTCGATCACCTGCGCGAGCTGCGCACCCGCCTCGTCAAGGTGACCGTCGCGGTCGTTCTCGGCCTGGTCGCTGGCTTTTGGCTGCTCCAAAGCACTGGCTTTATCAACTACGCCATTCTGAACTTTGTCGGCGAGCAGGGCGTGCAGATCACCGAGGTCACCGAGGGGTTCACCACCTATATCAGCGTGGCGCTGACAATTGGGATTATTCTGGCAATGCCCGTGATGATCTACCAGCTGCTGGCTTTTCTGACGCCCGGTCTGAACAGTGCCGAAAAGCGCTGGATCTATCTTGGGCTGCCGCTGGTGATTGGGTTTTTCGTTGGGGGGATTGCGTTTGGCTGGTTCATCACCGCCCCGGCAGCAATTAGCTTTCTGGTGAATTTTGCCAGCGCCGACTCGCTCGGCCTGATTGAGAATAAACCGGCCCTCCGCGATTTTCTGGGTATCCTCACCCGCCTGCTGCTGATCAATGGCATTATTTTTGAGCTGCCAATGGTGATGTTTACCCTCGCCAAGCTGAAGATTTTGCAGCCGGCCAAGGTCGCCAAATACCGTCGTTTTATTGTGCTGGCCGTCGTCGTGATTGCGGCGATCGTCACCCCGACCGGCGACCCGGCTAATCTCGCCCTGATTGCGGTGCCAATGTATCTGCTGTTTGAGTTTGGCCTAATCCTCGGACGGCTGGCCTAGCGCCACTCAGACAAAGCAAAGCGCCACCCACAGGCCTGGGTGGCGCTTTTTTTATTAATTCAGGTATCTACAGCTGCTTGTGCATCGTCTCGGTGGCAAACGTCACCTGATCGAGCCAGCGCGGCGAGCGTCCGCTCACCTGATAGCCCAGCCGCTGGTACAGGCGCCGGGCACCAGCGTTGCTTACCACAACCTGGAGCTGGACCCCCGCAATCCCCTGCTCGCGCAGGCGGGCCTCCAGCTCCAGCATAATCTGCTCGCCCCAGCCGTGTCCGCGCTGCGCCGCATCAACCACGACCCCGTGAATATAGGCGTGCTGTGGTGGCAGCGGCGGGCTTGGCAAAACCATGGTGCGCGCCAGCGTCCCAACCAGATGCAGGGCGTGGCGAAAGCCCAGCAGCGCAAAGGCCAGCCGCAACGTGCCGGCTGGGGCACGGTTGACCGGCGGCGTGTCGGGCAGGCGCACCGCCGCCGCGCCAACAATCGTCCCCTGGGAATCAAGCGCAAGATAGCGGCCCCGCAGCCCGCGGTGGCTGTCCGTCTGAAGCGTATATTTCAGCAGGCTGCGTTGCGTTGCCAGAGGCCCAGACAGCGCGCCGGGCAGCTCAGCGGCATACAGCTGCACCAGCAGCTCAGCGATCGCGGGGCAGTCTTCGGAGGTTGCGGCACGCAAGGTAATCGGCGATGGCATTGATCATAGATTCCTTTAATGATCGGTGGCTGAGCGTTTCGACCAGCTTAGCCAGCGCGACAATGTCTATCCGCGCTCAGGATAGCGCTAGCGGCCATTGCCACGAATAGTTGGCTCGGCTAAGGCCCGATCAAGCGGCTCGCCCTCACTAATGCGGTACACAGGGACACGCAGCTCGGCCAGCCGGGCCATTGTCGGCTCTGGATCGCGCCAGCCGCCAAAGGTTTTGGGGTCCAGAAACATAATCGCCGCCCGTGCGCCCCGGTAGACCAGATGCTGCAGGCTGGCCACCCAGCGCTCATCGACCGACGGCGTGATAATCAGCAGCGATGAGTTCCGTCCGAAGCGATTGCTCTCCGCCGCCAGCACCTCGGCCAGCGAGGTCTCGCCAGTCGCGTGAATCATCGCCAGCGGCTCGAGGATTTTATATAGCTGGCGGGCCTCACGCTCAGGCGGAATGATATCGCGCTGGTGATCGCCAACAACCATGCCGACGCTACGATTCAGGCGCAGCAGATGGCGGGCCAGCGAGGCCGCCAGCGTCACGCCATACTCCTCGGTCGAGCGAGGAATGCTGGTACTGGGCATCCCTGGCTTGCGCAGCGCTGGATTCGTCGCGCCTGGCAGGGTGTGGTGAAAGCGCTCCTCCATATCCAGGATCAGCCAGATATCCGCCGAGGGATCGAGCTCAAACTCCTTGACCATCAGCTGGCCGGTGCGCGCCGAGGAGCGCCAGTGGATGCGGTTGAAGCTATCGCCAGGCGCGTATTGGCGAATGGTCGAGACATTTGGCGTAACCTGAAACGTGCGCGAGCGGACATCCTGGCCGCCCAACAGCTCAGCGCTGGGCAGCTGGAACTTGGGCAGCTCAATTGTAGCCGGGTAGACAATGATCTCATTGGTCAGATCGACCATTTTGGAAAGCCGGAAGATGCCGAACGGATCGCCGCTATGCACCGAGATTGGGCCAAGCGTCCATTTACCGCGCAGCGTACAGGTGGTGCGGATCATCCAGCGGCGCCGGCTTTTGCCGGGCAGATACGAGACAAACCCGGTGCCGTGTGACGGCATATCCGAGTGATCGCGCACCTCAACCCACAGCTTGGGGATAATCCAGGTGTTGTAGATAGTCAGGCGCTCGCGGGCAACCTCGCCCACCTGCGCCCGCGATACGCTTGACTCGCGCTCCATCTCCAGACCTTCAAGATTGCTCCAGGCCCACAGGTAGGCCACCACCAGCAGACCCAGCAGCACATAGGTCAGGTAGTAGAAGAACGAGATATTTGTCGCCAGGCCACCGATAAACAGGGCGACCGCCAGCACCAACAAGCCCAAAGCACGCATCGTATGTCCTTCTAGCGCGTCACAGCGGCTTCACGCTCGAAGCGGCGGCCAGCGCGTGCGCCGGGGACCGGGACCTGATTGATCAGCCCGCGCAGAATCTCATCGGCCCGCACATTGCGAATTCGCGCCGCCGGGCTGATGATCAGACGGTGGCCCAGGACGGGTATGATCAGCCCTTTGACATCGTCGGGGGTGACATAGTCGCGACCGTGGACCGCCGCATAGGCCTGGGCGGTGCGATACAGCGCCAGCGAGCCACGCGGGCTGGAGCCGAGATAGATATCGTCGTGGTGGCGGGTTGAGCTGACAATCCCGACGATATAATCTTTGATCAGATCATCGACATAGACATCGCGGATCAGCTGCTGCAGCTCGGCCAGCTCCTCAATCGTGACCACCTGGCCGAGATCAGTGAGCGGGTGCTGCTTGCGCTGGCTCTCCAACAGGGCCAGCTCATCCTGCTTGGATGGATAGCCAAGTGAAATCCGCAGCAAAAAGCGATCCAGCTGCGCCTCGGGGAGTGGAAAGGTGCCTTCATACTCGATCGGGTTTTGCGTCGCCAGGACAATAAACGGATGGGGCAGCATGTAGGTGGTGCCATCGACCGTAATCTGCGCCTCCTCCATACTTTCCAGGAGCGAGGATTGGGTCTTTGGCGTAGCGCGATTAATTTCATCGGCCAGCACGATCTGCGCCATAATTGGCCCAGGGCGAAACTCAAACTCACCACTTTTCTGATTAAAGATCGAAACCCCGGTCACATCAGTGGGCAGCAGATCAGGCGTAAACTGAATCCGCTTGAAGGTACAGCCAATTGAGCGGGCGATCGATTTTGCCAGCACCGTTTTACCGACACCGGGAACATCTTCCAACAACACATGGCCGCGGCAAAGCAAGGCGATCAGGGTTAGCTCGACGGCATCGCGCTTGCCAATAATAACGCGCTCAACGTTCGCCGCCACCTGCTGGACAACCTCTTGTACTTGTTTCAACGATTCCTCCACAGGGAAATATCAAGCAGCATCAGATCAATCATTCATCAACCGGGGATGAGGTTCAATTCAGTCTGCGCTGATGCGACATACTGCACGTGTTTTGTGAGCACAACCTGGTGATCACCATTGCGCAAAAACCCAAACCATTCATAGAGCTGTTGCGCATGGCGGTTGCTGGATTGCGTGTTCAGCGACAGAACTTGAACATTATTCTGGCGGCACCACTCCACCACTGCGGCCAGCAAGCGAATCCCGACCGCCTGATGCTGGTAGGCTGGTGCCACCGCTATCCGCACGAGATGGGCCACCAGACCACCGTGGTGGGTGGTGGCGAAGGCATAGCCAATCAGCTCAGCGTTGAGTACGGCCACCAGATAGCAGGGCGCGATCGAAAAAACACTGCCCAGAATCGCGGCATTTTTCACCCATTCAGGCGCAAAGGCCGCCGTATCGATCGCAGCGATCGTCGGAACATCGCTGGGCTCAGCGGGACGAATACCAACAACACTGTTGCCCCAATCTGGGATAAACATTGTCCGTTTTTCATAGCCAATGACTTCAACCTGAATATTGAAGCCATACGTGAGCAAAACTGGACGCAGCCACGTAACATCACGATCATCACTCATCATATAGATATTCTGGACACCCTGATTGTACAGATGGGACTCAAGCCTAGCCAGCACGGCGGGGACAATCTCGGAAGGGCGCAGATAGTGATGTAGCACCAGGGCGCGAATCCAGGCCGAGGGTGGATTGGACCAGCTGGCTAGGGCCACCGCCCAAATTTTACCACCGTGTTCGGCCACAAGACTTAGATTATCGGCTAAGACTTGGTTTAGCTCTTCTTGCGGTATAGCCAGCACTGTCCACTCGGTCTGCGCGATTAATGCCTCGACTGCGGGCAGATCGGTGGCAGTAAAGGGCCGATAGGTCAGATTATTGATTGCCGGAACCCGGCGAAAAAACAACATTTAGCTCTCTCGAAGTGCCGCCAGCCCTAAGGCGCCAGGCCCGCCGTGAACGGCCAAAATCGGGCCAGAGTCACTAACATAGACGGGAACATCAGGAAATTGGCGCATAATGATCAGCTTAAGTGCCTCAGCAGCTTCAACGGCGTTGGTATGACCGATGCCAAATGAATAGGCACGTTGAGCGCCCAAGAATTCCCGCAGCTGAGTCAGCATACTTTCACGGGCGGCCTGAGGTGAACGGGCGCGATCGACAATCGCCATTCCTTTATCCCGCAAGCCCAGCACCGGCTGAATACCCAGCAACGAAGCCGCCAGCGCGGGCACTCGACCAACTCTGCCGCTCATCCGCAGGTAACGCACCGAAGCCGGGGCAAAGAGCATGATGGTATCTGCAGCATAGCGCTGGACCAGCTGCAGCATCTCATCGAGGGTTGCACCTGCCTGCAACGCTTTTGCCGCTTCGATAATCTGCAAACCGGTCCCGAACGAAAACGAGTGCGAATCAATATTGATGATCCGCCGGTGGGGGACGCGCTCGGCAGCCTGGACAGCATTCGCATACGACTTGCTCATCTGAGCGGCGACGTGAAAGACCACAATTGCTTCAGCCTCAGGATGTTCATGCTCGAAATACTGAATAAACTGCGCGACGGAGGTTGGAGCGGTGGTAGGCACAACATCTGCCAACTCTAAACGACGGTAAAACTCCTCCAGGGTGATATCAATCCCTTCTTTATAGTTACCATCAAGAAATTGAATAATAAATGGGATCAGGTGAATATTGTAGCTCGCAATGATCTCAGGAGGTAGACTCGACGTTGAAGCGGTGACCAGCGCAATCGGTGCCATACCGTATCCCTCTGGTAGTATGAAGATAAGATCCATGTGATCTTACTACACACTGAGAGCCGGTGCAAGCATTTGACACAGGATAAAATATACAAGTATAATATGCTTATATCGGCGCGTCCTTTTGCGACGCGCTGCCCTTTTAGCTTGCAATAAGACAAAGCAAAAGCGCGCTAGAACGCGCTTTTGTGTCGTATGTACCCGGAGGAAAACAATGCCGAAGCGAACATGGCAACCCAAGCGCCGTAAACGCCGCAATGTCCATGGATTTCTCGAACGTATGAGCACGCGGACTGGTCAGAATGTGTTGAAAGCGCGCCGCAAAAAAGGCCGCTGGAGCCTGACTGTCAGCGACAAACGTCGTCCAACGCCGGGCGGTCATCGGTAATCGATGCAACGACTGCAACGCCTTCGGTCGGCACGGGATTTCCGCCGCGTGCGCGAAGGCGGTCGTTCCTGGGCCAATCCGCTGCTTGTGCTTGGAGCGCTCCCTAATCGCAGCGTACCCACCCGCTGTGGATTTGTGGTCAGTAAAGCCCAGGGCAATGCAGTGGAGCGCAATCGGCTAAAGCGACGGGTACGCGAGGCGGTTCGGCTGATCTATCAACATATTGTGCCGGGATGGGATGTGGTTTTTGTGGTGCGCAAAGGTGTCGCAACAGCGCCCTGGCCACAGTTGCAACAGGCAGTCCAGACGGTGTTGTTGCAAGCCAAACTGTGGCGGACTATCCCAGCTGACACAGAAAAGGAATAGGCTTATGCGGCGGCCTTTGCTGGCGCTGATTCGCCTGTATCAACGGTTCTCGCGCTACACACCACCAAGTTGTATCTACACGCCAACGTGCTCCCACTATGGGGTCGAGGCAATCACGAAGTATGGTGCCGCCAAAGGGTCGTGGCTTACCATTAAGCGAATTTGCCGTTGTCACCCATGGGCAGATGGCGGCTACGACCCTGTTCCGTAAGGTGCAGGGTTTTTAAATTCTAGGAAACGATTATGTTTGATTCAATTGGCAAAGTTTTACTGCCGATCTTAAACTGGCTATTCAACCAAACTGGTAGCCTGGGCATCGCGATTATTGTCTTTACCATTTTCATTCGGATTGCGATGCTGCCCCTCACAGTTAAGCAGCTCAAATCGCAAAAGAAGATGATGATCTTGCAGCCAAAGCTGCGTGAGATCCAGCGTAAATATGGCAAAGATCGCGAAAAAGTTACCGAGGAAACCCTCAAGCTGTATAAAGCTCACGGCACCAACCCGGCTTCGGGCTGTCTGCCGCTGCTGATTAGCCTGCCCATCCTCTTTGGGGTCTGGTCGGCGATTCAGCTGTTTAATACAACCGGAGTTGCCCAAGAAGCCCTGCGGTTTTTGTGGATCCCCAGCCTGACGGATAATCTGGCCCTTGGATTGAAGGGCCGTGATCCGTACTTTATTTTGCCGGTGATCTCGATTATTTTACAGTTCATCACCCAGCAAATGGCCATGCCGCGCAACCCCGACCCACAGCAGGCCCAGATGAACCGAATTATGGTGTTTATGCCGCTGATGTTCGGCTGGTTTGCCTTTACTATTCCAGCCGGTGCCGTGCTGTATATGGTAACCGGCTCGGTGATTCAAATGATCCAGCAGTACTTCACCACCGGCTTTGGGTCGCTGCCAAAATATTTACCATTCCTGCCCGAACGATCAGGCTTTCTGACCCAGCCAGCGGTTAGCCCTGAAGCAGATGGCGGCGAGACGGTTGAAGAAAGCCCGCGTCACGATTTCTGGACGGCGCTGAACAAGCTCGCCGCTCCACTCTCAGCTGAGGCAGGTAGCCGTGTCAGCGATGATGCCGCAACCGAGGCGGCGCTTGATGACGTGCGAACCCAAATGCGCCGCCCGGTCGGCAAACGTCAGCGCCGGCGTGGACCAAAGCCCGATTCGTCTATTGGAGGGTAGTCTAGCACATGCCAATGCACAAGATCGAAGTTCGTGCTGGCACGGTGGCCGAGGCCGTCGCCCAAGCATTAGCCCAACTAGGCAAAGATGAAGAAGATGCAATCATCGAGGTCCTATCACAGAATGCAGATTTTGCGGTAGTCCGGGTGAGTGTCGATGACGATACCGAGGGCGATGAGGAGCCGGACGCACCTGAAGAGGGTGAGCAAAGCAGCCGTCGCCGCCGGCGCCGGGTTCCCAACGCTGATGAGGATACGGTGGAGCTGGCGCGCTCAATCCTGGAAGATCTGCTCAAGCACATGCAGATTGAGGCCTTTGTCACGCCAGTGGTCCAGACCGTAGAAGGGCCGGACGGCGAGCCAGAGCAAAATCTGACCTTGCACATCGAGGGCGTCGATGAAGAAACCACTGGCCTGATGATCGGTCGTCGCGGCGAGACTCTGCGCTCGCTACAGTATCTGGTCAATCTGCTGATTCATCGCCAGGGCAGCCGCTGGCCGCAGGTCGTGATCGATATTGGGCAATATCGCCAGCGGCGCCAGGACTCGCTGGAGGGTCTCGCCTTCCGCATGGCCGAGCGCGTGCGCCAGTCCGGCCGCCCAATGCCGCTCGAGCCAATGAGTTCGTTTGAGCGCCGTGTCATTCACATGGCGCTACGCAACGACCCCAGCGTCTATACCGAAAGCGCCGGCGAGGGTGAGCAGCGGAAGATTATTATCTTTCCAGCCAAAGGGCGCTAAGCACTCTTAGATTTTGCGAATCTAGCGCACCGCTACGCTGCTGAGATACTGATTCAGTGTTACAGAAACGGGCGGTGTGTTGATTCTATGCGAGGAGGGTATCAATGATGATACCACTAGCCAGTCTGCCAGCCAGGGTCAGTGTCCGTGAGGTTGGGCCACGCGATGGTCTTCAGAACGAGGATCTGGTTCTTTCCACCGCCCAGAAAATTACGCTGATCAATGCGCTCAACGCGACCGGACTTGCCCTGATTGAGGTTGGCTCGTTTGTCCACCCCCGCCACGTCCCACAGATGGCGGACACTGCCGAGGTATTTGCGCAGATTGAACGGCGGCCCCAGGTTGTCTACAGCGCGATTGCCCCAAATCTTAAAGGTGCCGAGCGTGCGATTGCCGCCCGCGCCGACTCGGTCCAGGTATTTCTCAGCACCTCAGAGAGCCATAATCAGAGCAATGTCAACATGAGTATTGCCCAGTCGCTTACCGCCGCCGCCGATATCGCCAGCACCCTGGCGCGGGCGAAGATCGAGTTCGAGGCGGTTCTGTCGGTTGTTTTTGGCTGCCCCTTCGAGGGCGATGTGCCGTTCGAGCGAGTTGCCGAGATCGCCGAGCGCCTGGTGGCGATGGGCGCGGCGCAGATTACGCTCGGCGATACGACTGGTATGGCCCATCCGCGGCTGGTCCAGCAGGTTGTGCTGGGGCTGCGCGAGCGCTTCCCGCAGGTGCCGCTGCGCCTGCATCCCCACAGCGCCCGCGGCGCCGGTCTGGCCAATGTGCTGGCGGCGCTTGAGGTCGGCATCGAGCGGATTGACGCCAGCATTGGCGGGATTGGCGGCTGCCCGTTTGCCCCCGGCGCCCCAGGCAATATCTGCACTGAAGATGTTGTCCATATGCTCCACGAGATGGGGATTGCCACCGGGCTGCATCTGCCCAGGCTGGTTGAGTGTGCGCAGCTGGTCGAGCAGCTGCTGGGCCACGAGGTGCCCGGCCAGGTGATCAAGGGTGGGATCTGTGGGCATATTGCCGATGGCAATCCGCGCCACTGGCCGCCGAGCAGTGTGTCGGTTGGCGCCTAGAATCACCCAGATCCATCCCAAAACAGAACCGCCCCAATCCGCTGTACGGAATTGGGGCGGTTCTGTTTTGGGGGTGAGCTAGCGGTCTACTTGACGACCAGGGTTCCCTTCATGCCTGAAATATAGTGGCCGGGGAAGGTGCAGATATAGGTATAGGTGCCCGGCCCAACATCGAAGGTGATCGTGTCGGATTCGCTACCATTGAGCATCTTGGTCTGAGCGATCGCAGCAGCGTATTTATAGTCCGGGGCCGCCGTCTGGGCCTCGGTCGCGGCCTTATCCTCGTCACCCTGGTTGACCAGAGTCCAGTTATGCGGCACGATGCCCTTGTTGTTAAAGGTCAGGGTGACGCTACCAGCATCAGCCTCCAGGGTGGTTTCGGCATAGGCCAGGGTGGCACCCTCGGCGCTACTCGATGTCAGAGCGGTATCGCCGCCAGCGGCAGGAGCAGCCCCAGCCGGCGCACCCGTACCCGTGTCCGCACCGCCGCCGCCAGTCACCGTCAGGGTGCCGCGCATGCCGGAAACGTAGTGACCTGGGAATGTACAGATATACTCATAGGTGCCTGGTTCAGTAACACTGAAGCTAATCGTATATGACTGGCCGCCAGCAATTGTCTTGGTCTGCGCAAGCGCATCGGGGGCCAGGTAATCCGGCGGGCCGGCGGCGGCGCCCTCGTTGGCCGCTTTTTCGGCATTTTCCGGTTTTACCAGGGTCCAGTTGTGCGGAACAATACCCTTATTGTTGAAGGTAATGTTGATGGTGCCGGTCGTTGCGGTCAGGCTGTCCTGAGCAAACTTCAGCTCGGCCCCTTCAGCAGAATCTGAGACGAGAGCAGCGCCGCCAGCGCCGCCGTTACTGGTTCCCGCCGCCGGAGCATCGGGAATGCCTTTGAAAATCCCAACATCTTCATTTTGCTGTGCTTCACCACAAGCGGCTAGTATTCCTAGCAGGAGTACGCCGAGTAATAATAGGGTCCAGCGCCGAATTGACATTGCGCTTATCCTCCAAATTAAGGGTTCGATTCCGGTGAATTATAGCACAAACGCCTGTTGGCCTGTGTCGATAATCCTTAACCAAACTCGCATTTTTCTCACCTTGACGCCCCTTGCAGGCCTGTTATAATACGCCATAACAGCTTAATCCAGCGAAGGAATGAGCGTCCATGATGAAAACAATAATTGCAACATTAGATCCATGAAAAGCGACAGAGGCTTGGCCTGTGTCGCTTTTTGTTATGTAGATGGCGTTACGGGGATGGCCCATAATGCCAATCAAACCATTATCAGGAGGTCGTAATGCACTCAGACTTGATCAGTAAAATTGACAAGGCAAAACGCTACGCCCAGGAACCAGAGCGGATCGCGCTGCAAAGCCTCAATGCAACCTTTCGTGGCGGCAACGATCATCAGATCACCCTCAGTGATGGCGACTGGAATTGTGACTGCCAGTTCTTTGATCGCTGGCAGACCTGCTCCCACGTCATGGCGCTCCAGCGCATGCTCGAACCAATGCTGTCGAATGAGGCCCGTCGCGCTGGCTCGCCGTTTTCCTTCAGTGAAGTAGCCGAAGCCGTAGGATAGACTTTTATCACATTTGCACCAGGCCCGTCCCATCTGGGGCGGGCCTTTGTCTGTGCTTAACCCCTAATTCCTGGTGTGGCTTATGGTATAATCGCCGCGCAAGGAGGTACTACATAATGACGGATCTTCCAACTCCAGCCCGTACACGCTTTGCCCCAAGCCCAACTGGGTTTGTGCATATTGGCAGCTTGCGAACGGTGCTGTTTAGCTGGCTGTGGGCACGCCACACCGGCGGTCAATTTTTACTGCGCATTGAAGATACTGATCGGAAGCGCTATGTCCCTGGCGCTGAGGAGCAGCTGATTGCGTCGCTGCAGGCGATTGGCATGCAGTGGGATGAGGGGCCGCTTGTCGGTGGTCCACACGCGCCCTACCATCAGTCCCAGCGCTTGGAGATCTATCAGCGCTATGCGGCGGAGCTGGAGGCCAAAGGGGTCGCCTATCGCTCGTATATTCGCGGCGATGAGATCGAGCAGCTCAATCAGGAGCGGGTGGAGCGCGGCGAGCCAAAGCTCCTGTCGTTCCGCGATCTGCCTGGCATTGACAATGCCGCGCGCGCTGCCGCTGGCGAACCCTATACCTTGCGCCTGGCTATGCGCACCAGCGGCCAGACGGTGCTCAACGATTTGATTCGCGGCCCAATCGTGTTCGAGAACGCGACGCTGGGGATGCCCGACCCGGTGCTGATCAAATCCGATGGCTTCCCGACCTATGCGATGGCGGCGATGGTCGATGACCACGAGATGGCGATCACCCACGTCCTGCGCGGCGATGAGTGGATCTCGACTTCGCCAATTCATATTCAAATCTACGAGGCTTTTGGCTGGCAGCAGCCGGTCTGGATCCACGTGCCGATAGTATTGGGCAACGATGGCAAGAGGCTCTCCAAACGTCACGGCGATACCTCGATCACCGAGTACCTCGACGCCGGCTTTCTCCCCGAGGCGATCATCAACTATCTGGTGCTGATCGGCTGGTCATACGATGATAAAACCGAGATCATGACCATTCAGGAGCTGATCGAGCGCTTCGATCTGACCCGCATTCGCCCTTCGGCAGGTGTGTTCGACCGCGAGAAGCTGCTGCACTTCAACGGCGTGTATCTGCGGGCGATGGCCCCCGAGGTGCTGGTCCAGCGGATCGCGCCCTATCTCAGCCGGGCCGGGATTATCAGCGCGGCGCCGACCGAGGCCGAGCTGGCGCGGGTGGCCCAGCTGCTGCCGCTGGTGCAGGAGCGCCTGAAGCTGCTGAGCGAGGCGCCCGAGACGCTGGACTTTTTCTTCGTGCGTCCGCAGAGCTACGATCTGGGCGTGCTGGTCCCGAAGAAGACCGAGCCAGCCCAGGTTGTGCAGGTCCTCCAAGCTGCCCACGCCGCGCTCGGCCAGCTCACATCCTGGGACGAGGCGAGCACCGAGGCAGTTCTGCGCCAGCTCACCGAGGATCTCGGACTTAAGGTCGGCCAGGTATTTATGGCACTCCGGGTCGCCGCAACCGGACGAACCGTGTCGCCGGGGTTGTTTGAAACCCTGGTCGCGCTGGGTCAAGCAGAAACGCTCGTTCGCTTAAGCAACGCTGCTACCGCGCTTTCTCCATCTCTCGTTGTCTCCTGAGGAGGATTACCATGACCCTTGATGACGCTTTGAACGAAATGACGACCTTGATCCGCAGCGTATCACCGGAGGCGGTTTTACGCACCACTCGGCGTGGCAGCGATGAGCTGGCGATCCGCGCCTATGTCCCCGCTGAACACGAAGATGCGATTCGTGAGGCCACCCGCCCGCGCTCGATTGAGCTTCTGACCAGCGAAGGGCTGGATGTGCAGATTCTGACCTACGATATCACGACATCGCTGCCACCAGAAGAATAGCTTTCTCATTAGATCAATCCGAAGATGAGCGACGCCCAGGCTCGATTGCGCCTGGGCGTCGCTCGGATGTTTTAGGCTACTTAAGGCTGGCCCTGAAAAACTACGCTCGAACAATGGTGGTATGATCGCCAGCTAGCTGCATCATTCTCGCTGTTCAGAGGAGCGTTTGTATGTCGGAATACCTGCCCAACGCCGATGACCGTCAGGCCATGCGGGCATTTTTAGCCCGTACCGAAGTTCGCCTCTCGACTATGCACCGGATCGCCGGAGTGTTTTTGAATGGCGCAGGGTTGCTGATTCTGTTCCCGGTGTTTTTCCGCGATGCGATCAGCGATATAAACTCAGTTGTCCTCAATAACCTGGCGCCACTGTACGATCGCGCCCAGCATACGAGGCTAACCACCAGTACAATCGTTGATTCGATCTTGTATCTGGCATTGTTTATCCCTTTCTTGATTACGTTAACGATTCCTATCTATGCGTTTTATCTCCTGCTCAAAGATATTGTCTATTTCTATTTTGCCGGCCATAGCCCAGGCTTCACCGAGAAGTTATTTAATCCCCGCTTTGTCCTATCCGGGCTGGCGTTCTCAACCGATGAGTCGCCCGAGACCAAGCGGGAGATTATGAAGCACCAGTACGAGTCAGATCTGATCACCTTTATTTTTCCGTTTGCCCAGCATGAGGCCAGCTACTACGACCAGGTTAAGACGCAAACCGAGGATTTTATCATTCCTGAGACCCGCAAAATCGAGGCGCTCCGCGAAGCCGGAGTTTTCGCCGCCACCGAGGAGCCGGCCAGCCAGCACGAGTTCAATCGCTTCAATACCGCCCTGGGCCTGGCCGGATTTCTTGACCGCACCTTGATCGAGGAGGTGGCGCGCAGCGAGATCTCGGTGGTGCGCAATGCGCTGTGTCTGCGGCGTCTGGTGCTGCGCTATATCAAGGCGCTGCTGATGTTTGTCTGGACTACCCTGCTTTCATTTATTCTGGTCTCGTTCCTCTCGAAAGTGCCACCGCTGATTATTCTGCCGATCGGCTATGTGATCTGGT
>JACCRK010000003.1 GCA_013813565.1 Herpetosiphonaceae bacterium | reverse complement strand
GCGATCATTGTCTCGACTGAGGCGCCAAGCGGATTGACCCCGATGGTGCCGTAGCCGCGCCACGCTAGCGGGCGCAGATAGGCCGCCGTCAGCCCGTTCTCGCGCACCACCGCGTGGCAGGCCGCCGTCAACTGCTCGCTGGTGTAGGGGATGTCCATCCGGTAGATTTTGGCCGAGTCGTACAGGCGGCGCAGGTGCGGCTGAAGCCGAAAGATCGCCGGGCCGCTGGGCGTGCTGTAGGCCCGAATGCCCTCGAACACCGACGAGCCGTAGTGCAGGGCGTGGGTCATGACGTGGACCGTCGCGTTCTCCCAGGCGATCAGCTCGCCGTTCATCCAGATGTATTTGGTTGGGTTCAGTGCCATTGTGTGTCCTTGTTGGGTTACGGGCGGGTACGGAGACCCGCCGTACATATATTTCGGTTCTGCGGCAAAATCCTGTAGGGCGGGTCTCCGTACCCGCCGCACCGCCGGACCCGCCATACGCATATTTCGGTTCCGCCGCCAAATTTGTACGGCGGGTCTTCGTACCCGCCGCATCGTACTCGCCGCGAAACAGCAATCACGCCGCCTTATGTTCCAGGCTCTTCATTCGCTGCTCCTGCCTGCGCAGCAGCGGCAGCTCCAGCGAGTCGGCCAGGGCCTGCCAGCTGGCCTCGATGATGTTGGCCGAGCAGCCGACCGTGGTCCAGCGCTGGTCGCCCTGGGCGGCCTCAAGCAGCACCCGCGTGGTGGCGCCGGTCGCCGTCTCGGAGTCGAGGATGCGCACTTTGTAGTCGACCAGATGCACCTCGGCCAGCTCGGGATACGAGGGGAGCAGGGCCTTGCGCATGGCGCGGTCGAGCGCGTTGACCGGGCCGTTGCCCTCGGCGGCGGTGTGATAGATCTCGTCGCCGACGCGCAGCTTGACGGTGGCCTCGGCCAGCATCTCGACGCCCCGGCGCTGCTCAACCACAATCATTACGTCGATCAGGGTAAATGGCGGGGTGTAGTCGGCGGCGGCGCGGCGGACCAGCAGCTCGAACGAGCCTTCGGCGGCCTCGAACTGAAAGCCCTTGCTTTCCAGCAGCTTGACCCGATCGAGCACGCTGCGCTCCAGCCCGGCGCTGGTGATGCCCAGCTCCTCCGAGCGCATCTTCACATTGCCGCGCCCGGCCAGCTCGCTGATCACCACGCGCTTGCGGTTGCCGACCAGCGTCGGCTCGATATGCTGATACGAGTGCTCGACCTTGGCCACGGCGGCGACGTGGATGCCGCCCTTGTGGGCGAAGGCGCTGACCCCAACGTAGGCGGCGTGGTCGTCGGGGTTGAGGTTGGCGATCTCGCTGACGATGCGCGACAGCTCAGTCAGGCGGGCCAGCTGGGCGGCCTCGACGCAGGTGTAGCCCATCTTCAGCTGCAGGTTGGGCACGATCGCGATCAGGTTGGCGTTGCCGCAACGCTCGCCGTAGCCGTTGATTGTGCCCTGCACCTGCCGGCAGCCCGCCGTGATCGCCGCCAGGGAGTTGGCGACCGCCAGCTCGCCGTCGTTGTGGGTGTGGATTCCCAGCGGGATATCAAGCTCGGCCTTCACGGCGGTGACAACCTGGGTGATCCACTCCGGCAGTGAGCCGCCGTTGGTGTCGCAGAGCACGACCCAGTCGGCCCCGGCGGCGGCGGCGGCGCGGATGGTGCTCAGGGCGTAGGCGGGGTCGGCGCGGTAGCCGTCGAAGAAATGCTCGGCATCGTAGACAACCTCTTTGCCATGGGCCTTCATCAGGGCCACGCTGTCGCCGATCATCGCCAGATTCTCCGCCAGCGTGGTCTCCAGCACCTGGGTCACATGCAGCGTCCAGGACTTGCCGACCAGGGTCACCACCGGCGTGCGGGCATCGAGCAGGGCGTGCAGGTTGGCGTCGTCCTCGGCGCGGACATTGGCCCGGCGGGTCGAGCCAAACGCGGCGATCTTGGCGTGCTGCCAGGTCATCTGGGCGGCCTGCACAAAAAACGCGGCATCCTTGGGGTTCGAGCCGGGCCAGCCGCCCTCGATGTACTGCATCCCAAAGCGGTCGAGCTCGCGGGCGATTTTCAGCTTGTCGGCGACCGAGAGCGATAGCCCCTCGCGCTGGGTGCCGTCGCGGAGCGTTGTATCGTATAAAAGCACATTCATAGTAGAACCTATATCTAAATGATAATCACCCTGCCTAGCCGCGAAAGCGCGGATAGCTGCCAAACACCTTCACGATTGCCGCGATATGCCGCAGCTCCTGGAGGGCCGTGGCCAGATTTGCGTCGCTGCGGTGGCCCTCGACATCGACCAGAAACACATATTCGCCCAGCTCGGCCTTGGTCGGGCGCGACTCGATCTTGGTCAGGTTGATGCCGGCCTGGGCGAACACATTCAGCGCCTCGACCAGCGCGCCGACCCGGTTGACGTGGACGGTAAACATCAGCGAGGTCTTGTCGTCGCCGGTGGCCGCCGCCGGCTCGTGGCCCAGCACGACAAAGCGGGTGACGTTGTTTGAGTTGTCCTGCACATCGCGGGCGAGAATGGTGGCGCCTGCGCGCTCGGCGGCGTGCAGGGTCGTCAGCGCTGCGGCAGCGCGGGTGTTGGTCAGCGCGTCCTGGAGGGCGGCGGCGGTGCTGAGCGAGGCCACCGTCGGCACATTTGGCAGGCAGCGCTGGACAAAGCGCCGCGACTGGGCCAGCGGCTGCTGATGCGAGTACAGCAGCTCGATCTCGCCAAGCGTCAGGCCGGGCCGGCAGGCCAGCATATGGCGAATCGGAATGACGATCTCACGGCAGATGTGCAGATTGGTCTCGTGGATCAGCACATCCAGGGTATTGCTTACGCCGCCCTCAAGCGAGTTCTCAATCGGCAGCACCCCCGCCAGCGCCGCCCTGGTCTCCACAGCGGTCACGACGGCGGGCATACTCGCCAGTGGCAGGTAGCTGGTCTCGGGGCCACCGGCGACAGTGGCCGCCAGCTCGCTGAAGGTCCCCAGCGGCCCCAGGTAGGCAATTGATAGCGGCGCGTCCATAATCCTCCAGAGTCAAACAGCGCTGAGCCTTCAAAAACCGCAGGCTCAGCGCTGACGATCAAACTTCCAGCCGTCCGAGCAGCGAGCCGCCGAACAGATCCATCGAGTGGGAGCTGCTGACCGTCTCCAGCCGGGCGGCGGTCTCGGTTTTGAGCCGCTCCTGGCGGGCGTTGAGCATTTTGTTCAGCGCCGCGACATAGGCCTCGGCCGCCGCCACGATGATGTCGACATTCACGCCGTAGCCCTTCCAGACCCGGCCATTCTCGGGCTTAATGTTTGAGCTGCGGGTGTTCTCACGCTTGCCCTCGACAATCTGCACCGAGACCTCGCCGACCGCATCGATCCCCTCGGTGATCGCATTGATGGCGAACTCCAGCAGCGTGACCGGGGTCTGCACAATCTTGTTGATCGCCGAGTAGACCGCGTCGACGGCGCCGGTGCCCTGGGCCGACTCGACCTTGACCTCGCCGCTCAGCGCGCGCATGCGCACCGTCGCGGTGGGAATGGCGTTCATGCCCGAGGAGAACTGGACGTGCTCTAGCTCGTAGACCGGGGCGGGCCGCTCGGCCTCGTCAGCGACCAGCGCCTCGATGTCGCGGTCATCGACGTACTTTTTGCGGTCGGCCAGCTCCTTGAAGCGGGTGAACAGGTGATTCAGCTCGGTCTCGCCGAAGGCGTAGCCCAGCTCGTGGACCCGGTGGCGGAAGGCGTGGCGGCCGGAGTGCTTGCCCAGCACCAGGGCGTTGCCGGTCTGGCCGACCGACTCGGCGCTCATAATCTCGTAGGTCAGCGGGTTTTTTAGCACGCCGTCCTGATGGATGCCCGACTCGTGGGCGAAGGCGTTGGCGCCGACAATCGCTTTGTTCGGCGGCACGTTGACGCTGGTGCAGGTGCTGACCAGCCGTGAGGCCGGGGTCAGCTGGGTCGCGTCGATGTTGGTGCTGAGGTTGTAGAACTGGTGGCGGGTCTGCAGCGCCATTACAACCTCTTCCAGCGAGGCGTTGCCGGCCCGCTCGCCCAGGCCGTTGATCGTACACTCGACCTGGCGCGCCCCCGCCTGGACCCCGGCCAGCGAGTTGGCCACCGCCAGCCCGAGGTCGTCGTGGCAGTGGGTGGAGATGACCACGTTTTGCGCGCCGGGCACATGCTCCAGTATGCCGGCGATCATCGCGCCATACTCCTCGGGCGTGGCGTAGCCGACGGTGTCGGGGATGTTCAGGGTCGTGGCGCCCTCTTCGATCGCGGCGGTCAGCACGGTGTACATAAAGGCCGGGTCGGAGCGGCTGGCGTCCATCGGCGAGAACTCGATATCCTCGCACAGCGAGCGGGCGTGGCGCACCATCGCACGGGTGGTCGCCAGCACAGCCTCACGGGTGGAGCGCAGCTGATACTCGATATGGATGTCTGAAGTTGACATAAACGTGTGAATGCGCTTTTTAGCGGCTGGCTGGATGGCGGTCCAGCAGGCGTCGATATCCGCCTTGATCGCCCGCGCCAGGCCGCAGATCACCGGGCCGTCGGGCGTGCCAATCTCGCGAGCGATCTGATTGACCGCCTCCCAGTCGCCGGGCGAGGCCGCCGGAAACCCGGCCTCGATAATAT
>JACCRK010000416.1 GCA_013813565.1 Herpetosiphonaceae bacterium | reverse complement strand
GGATCCCCCAGCACCGCGCTTTTTCCCACCACCAAGTCCCCCTTGAATCTCCAAATGCGGCGAAGTCGCGCCACGTTCAACGTGGCTTATGTGGCGGCTCCGCACCACATAACCCTTAATACATTATTGGAACCTAGGGCGGCTTTTTCCATCGTCACGCGGCCGCCCTGTCAACCCTTTGACCCTCAGCTCGTTGTCTCGGCATGTCTCAATAAGCACCAAAATAGCCGATTCTTAAAGCCTTGACAGGGGCCAGCGCTATTTATTCCAGTATCTCCTATATGCTGGAAATACCTTCGCGCAAGCCGCGCTCTAACCAAGTCGCGGCCGGTGCCCACAGCTGCTGGCGGGCGATGACCTGGCTCCAGGCCTGCTCACTGCCGCCCTGCGCGTTGCTCAAGTGATCGGCCATCGTGCTCACCAGCTGTAGCAACTGCGCGAGGTCGCGCTGCCGACGAATGCGGCCCTCGCCGACGACCAGCGCTCGCAGCTGCTGAATCGCGGCCGGCCAGACCGGCTCGCGCACCGTGGCCAGGGCCAGCTCCAGCGTGGCCGCCATGCGGTCATCGTCTGGTCGGCCGCTCGACCGCGCCAGCTCCTCCAGCAGCGCCCGCCGAACCAGCGCCGATCGCCAGACCACCAGGGCCGCCTCCAGCTCGCCAAGCGCCGCCAGGGCGGTCGTTTTGTTGATCTGGGGGGCACTCACCAGCAGCTCGTGCCGCGCACGTAAGCGCGACCGGGCCTCAGCCACGGCTGGAGCGGCGTCACGGGGCGAAATCGGCAGATCTGGCGCAAGGTAGGGCCAGGCCGGTTCCGTCGCTCCTGGGGCCGCTGAGAGCGTCACACGCGGGTATTGCTGTGGTCGGCCACGTCGTCGCCGACCATCTGGCGTGGTCGCCGGTGCGAGCGGCTGATCGGTGGCCTTGCGGGCGCGGTCGTGGGCCTTACGGGCCTCGGTGGCGCACTCGACCGAGCAAAAGCGCGGCGGTCGGCCTGGGTAGCACGTCACCAGCGCCTGCTGACCACACCAGGCACACTGGAGCTGGTAGGTTTTCAGCGGCATGTCGTAGTCGTGGGCTGGGACGTGGACCCGCTGGGTTTTCGCCTGCTTGCTCATTACGCTATTCCTGATACCAGATACTGGAATTATTCTATACCGCGTGTCAATAGGCTAAATCAACATGAATATAGAGACATTCAAAGTGTTGATAGGTTGAGTCAACTTGAATGTATAGATATTCAAAACACAGCTTTCTAAATAGGCAGAAATAAAGAAGTACACAGATACTGGAATAATTATATATCGTGTATCAATGGGCTAAATCATCATAGCTGTGCCCGATGTGGGCGACGGGAAGTTGAGTCTCATCGGCTCCGGCTCACGCTGTCCAGAACCGTCGCCCACATCGGGCTTTAGGCGCTTCGCGCCGCGCTGACACCACCACGGTTGGCGAGGCTTGCACGTTGGTTGGGTCAACCACTCACGACATGTACTCTAGCTGACCTCAAAAATATGTGTTTTCCATCGAAGAAGGCAAACTGGATAAATGCTTCGACTTCATCAGTGTTATACTGCGCCAAACCTTACCTCTCTCTTCTCTCACACCAGCGGCCCCGATTCATGCGGGCCGTTGGTGTTTTAGCCTGGATCAGCACCGATTGCGCTCTATCTTGATTATGGAGCTTAACCCACCTGGCCCCCTGAAAAAGTGCAACCCTCATGCGTTCGCCCTGACGACATACCACGAAACTCATGTACTGGAAACTGTTTTGGTACGTTGATTTGGTAGATGAGTTTTTTGGTACAGGCGTCACGCTCACACCACCCTGAAAAAGCATTGCTGATCAGCACCTGGTGGCTGTACCAAATAAACGAACGTTTTTGTGGGATACTCAGCCTTACGTAATCGAGCAAACTGGCGGTAATTTTAGACGCTCATGTGTTCACTGCAACCGACCGGGGCGAGCTGGCTCAAGGGATCCATCACCTGAAGTATATTCTGGGCTACGACCAGCGAAACTGGTGATAGAACGCGCACAGGGCGGTAGTAACCTCGATATAGTCCAGCCG
>JACCRK010000414.1 GCA_013813565.1 Herpetosiphonaceae bacterium | reverse complement strand
GCCTAATTCAGCTTTTTGTACGGCGGGTCTCCGTACCCGCCGCCCGCCTAATTCTGCAGGACGTTCCTCTCCCAGCCCTGCTCGATCAGGCTCTGGTACTCGGCGGCGATATCGCTGCGCAGGGCGGCGGCCAGCTCGGCGGCGGGGGTGGCGGCCTCGCCCAGCTGGCTGGCGGCCGCGGCGAGCTGGCTGGCGGCGGCGGGGTCGCTGACCTTGCTCACGTCGATGCCATAGCCCAGGCCAAAGCCATTCTCGGGGATGATCTGGGCGGCCTGGAGCGCGGGGTCGAGGATCAGGTTGGCCAGCACCAGCGCCGCCGCCTGGTTGGGCGCATTTTTCGGAATCGCCACATAGTTGAAGTCGCCGATCATATTGTCGCTGAAGACGAAGGCGCGGGCGGTGGCCGGGACCAGGCCCTCGTTGATCAGCGGGCCGGCCCCGGCGATGGCCTGGGTGATCGAGAAATCGACCTCGCTGTTGGCGAACAGGCTGTGCAGCTCGTTCTCATCCTTGGGGTACGTCGCGCCTGCGCGCCAGAGACACGGCTCAAGCTCGTTGAGGTAGGCCCACAGCTGCGGCGACCACTGGTCCCACAGGGCCAGGTTGAACGGCCCGACCCACTGCTCGGCGCCGCCGCTAACCTCGTAGAGCGCCTGTTTGACGAAGCGGGTGCCCTGGAAGGCGCCGGGGCCAGGCGCGATGTAGGTCACCCGGCCCTTGTTGGCGCAGGCCCAGGTTTTAAGCTCGGCGTACGAGCGCGGCAGATCGGCGGGCTGCATCCGCGCCGCATCGTAGATAAACTGGAACTGCGCCGACGACCACGGGCTTTCCATCTCGTCGACCGGCGCGCCAAAGTCCAGGCTGACCGCCGGGTTCTCCCAGTCGACCAGCCGGCTGTTCGGCAGCTGGCGCGCCCAGGCCGGCAGGAGCATATCGGCCTGCTTCAGCGACAGAAAGTTCTCGCCGTTGATCCAGATCAGGTCGACGGCGCCGACCGCTTTGCCGGCCTCTTTTTCGCTCAGCACCTGGTTGACCACGTCGACGGTGTCGGCGAGCGGCACGCGATTGAGCGTAATCCCGTAGCGCTCCTTGAGCGCCTGGCCGTAGAACGTATCGACAAAGGTGTTGATGCTCTCGGAGCCGCCCCACAGATGCCAGTTGACGGTCTGGCCGCGGGCGGCGGCCTCGACGCTGGCCCAGTCATCGAGCGAGAATGCACCCGCCACGGCTGGGGCGGCGGTGGGCGGCTGGGGCGCTGCGGTCGGGCTGGCGATTTCCGCGCCACAGGCGGCCAGCAGCGTGGCTAGAATCAGTCCAATCAGGGCGGCGCGGAACGCCATAAACGAAGCGCGATAACGAATCGCTGACATTGAAAACCTCACAGAGCAACATTTAAAAAAACCAAACCATTGGGGTGGGGCCGGTGCAGCATCACTGCTCTTTGGTCTCGCTGCGCTTGAAGTAGCGCGAGATCACAATGCTGACGACGAAGATCAGCGCTGAGGCGATAAAGACCCGTGGATCGAAGCTGAACTCGGCGGTGGCGATATCGCCCTTGAACGACGCGCCAAACAGCACAAACGCCAGGGTTCCCGGCAGCGAGCCAAGCGCCGTGGCCAGCAGAAACGGGCGCCAGCCGATGCGCAGAATGCCGGCCAGGTAGTTGACCAGATCGTAGGGCACAAAGATAAAGCGCATCGTCATAATCGTGGTGAAGCTGTTCTCGCGCAGGCGGGTGATATAGCGCCCGAGCGTGCCATCGTTCTCGGCCAGCGGCGTGCTGCCGCCGAAAAAGCGCCCGACCGCGTAGGCGACCAGCGCCGAGCCATTCGAGCCAAGCAGCGTGTAGATCGTGCCCAGCACCGGCCCGAACACGATTCCGCCGACCACCGTCAGCACGGTTGCCGGAAACAGCACCAGCGGACGCAGCAGATACACGCCGATGTACAGCAGCGGCCCCGCGCCACCGCGCAGCAGATCGACCAGCGCGGCGGCGGCCTCGCGGGGCGACAGGCTGTTGCGCCAGGCATACCAGCCGTAGCCGCCGATCAGCAGGACCCAGAAGAGCAGCGCCAGCACCTTCTGCCAGTGGCGCACCCAGAACGATGGCGCTGCGGTGATCGTACGCTCGCTCACGATTGCCCTCCAAATGCCCGCGCCGCCCAGATCAGGCGCTGGATAATATTGATGCCTACCAGCGCCGCCATCAGGCCAAACAGCCAGACCAGCGCGGCGGGGAACAGGATAAAGCCGGTGAAGAACACCACCGTCTCGCCGCCCTCGATCAGGCCGGTCGGCATTGTGACGCTGGTCAGCTCGCCCTGCGCCTTGGCGCCGGCCTGGCGTTTCTCCAGCACCGCCGCCAGATAGGTCCACGAGACCGCGTTGACGTAGAAGCTGGCCAGCAGCAGCGCCAGGGCGATGAACAGCGCGGTCGAGGGCGCGTGCAGCGCCAGCGCCAGCGGAATCAGCGCATAGATCACGGTGTCGAGCATGATGTCCAGGTAGCCGCCCCAGTCGCTCTGGGTGTTGGTGGCGCGGGCGACCGTGCCATCAAGGCCATCGAGGGCGCGGTTGAGCGCCCACAGCGCCAGCCCGGCCAGCGTGGCACCCTGCCAGAGGCTGATCGCCGCCCCGACGCCGGCGCCAAACGCCGCCAGGGTCAGCACGGTCGGGTGGATGCGCCGGCCGATCTGCCGGGCGACCGGGGCCAGCATCCGCTCTTTGGGCTGCCGAAGCAGATGATCGATCATTTAGGTTTCCTCTAGCTGGGCAGAGAGTACGGATTATACCCCATCAGCCCGTGCCCTCCAGCATAGCAACAGAATGCCACCCCATTTCTTACAATTCGCTAAAAACGGGCGCTTGGATTTAGGGGCGCGGCGAGGCGCATCATCAATTGTAGATGCTATACTACCTGCATCATCTGAATGGAGTTTGATCCTATGAATGATATTTGGTTTGTCCGGGCTGGACGAGAGAGTGTCTACGCCGAAGAATTTATTCAAAAAAATGTTGGCGGATCACCGTCTATGATGTGTTGAGCTATCTTGCCGCCGGGATGGCAGTCGAGGAGATTCTAGCTGATTTCCCAATGCTCACACGAGAGGATATTCAAGCCTGTCTTAGTTATGCGGCGGATCGAGAACGCCAGATGGTCTTGTTAGCGGCATGAAGCTTCTTTTATTCCCATAGATCCAGGTATGCCCATATGCGCTACATTTTTTGCGCCGACCCGCTCACTCCAGCCGCTCCCGACCCGGCCTTTGCTGCCGAGGTCGCTGCGGTTGAGCGGGCGGGCGGATCCTACGACCTCATCCATTTCGAGCGGCTGGTCGATGACCACAGCCCGCTGGCGGCGACCAGGCGGGTGCGGGCGGCTGACCCGCCAGAGCTGGCGATCTATCGCGGCTGGATGCTGCGGCCGGAGCAGTATGCCCAGCTCTACGCGGCGCTGCAAAATAAAGGGCTGCGCCTGATTAACTCGCCGGCCGCCTATCGCCACTGCCACTACCTGCCGGACTCCTACCCGATCATCGCGGAGGTCACTCCCAGATCCGTCTGGCTGCCCTACGATGCCAGCGTGACCATTGATCAGGTGATGGCGCTGCTTGCGCCGTTTGGCGATCGGCCGGTTATTCTGAAAGATTATGTCAAATCCCGCAAGCACGAGTGGCACGAGGCCTGTTACATCCCCAGCGCCAGCGACCGCCGCGCCGTCGAGCGGGTCGTCCGGCGCTTTGTGGGGCTTCAGGGCACTGACCTGAACGAGGGGCTGGTCTTTCGCGAGTACCGCAGCTTTGAGCCGATCGGCAGCCACCGCCAGAGCGGGATGCCGCTGACGCTGGAGTTTCGCTGCTTTGTCCTCGATGGCAGCGTGCTGGCAACCTCGGCCTACTGGGAGGAGGGCGCCGATAGCGCAATTACGCCGCCGGCCGCGCTGTTCGCGCCGCTGCTAGCGCAGGTCCAAAGCCGCTTCTTCACCCTGGACATCGCCCGGCAGATGGATGGAACGTGGCTGGTTGTCGAGCTTGGCGACGCGCAGGTGGCCGGATTGCCGGAGCCGCTCGATCCCACGCTGTTCTATGCCCGGCTGGTCGAGCGGCTCGGCGGCGGGGATTAGAGCTACTGTGAGAAAGTTGATCTGGATTGCTGACTGCGGGCGGTCACTTTCCGCCGATCCGGCCGCTAGATCAGCCTGCCGACACGATACCAGCGATAGCCGTAAGCATCGAGGGCGATCCGGTGGAGGCCAGCGTCGTCGGCGCGGCTCTCGGCCTGCTCACGCAGATCGACCAGCCGCTCGCCGCCGGGGGCCTTGATCGCAAGCTGCACCTCGCAGGCAAACTCCGAGAAGTTATGCAGCGTCACCACCGTGCTCTCGCGCCAGGTGTAGCTCAAGGCCAGCGTGTGCGGCACATCGATCGGCAGCAGCTCCCACTCGCCCCAGCCGATCTCCGGGCACTCGTGGCGCAGGCGGATCATCGCGGCGGTCCAGGTAAGCAGCGAGTCGGAGTCGCGCCGCTGCGCCGCCACATTGACCCGCCGGTAGTCATACACCCCCGCATCGATCAGCGGGTGGATTGTCTCAGCTGCGGCCGAAAAGCCCGCCTGCGGCTCATCCGACCACTGCATCGGCGTGCGCACCGCATCGCGCTCAGGCAGATCCAGATCGTCGCCCATGCCGATCTCATCGCCGTAGCGCAGCACCGGTGTGCCCGGCAGCGCAAACAGCAGGCTGTAGGCCAGCTCCAGATGGCGGCGGTTGCCCAGCATGGGCGCCAGCCGCCGCCGAATGCCGCGATGGTAGAGCTGCATATCCTCCTCGGCGGCGAAGCGGGCGAACACGGTTTCGCGCTGCGCATCGGACAGGCGGCCAAGATCAAGCTCGTCGTGGTTGCGGAGAAACTGGGCCCACTGAGCGTGCGGCGGGATCGAGCGGGTCGCCTCCAGCGCGGCGGCCAGCGGCGCGATATCGGCGCTGGCCAGCGCGTAGAACAGATGTTGGTTGACGTAGAAGTTGAACATCATATGGATGCCGCCGGCGCCGCTGTCAGAGCCAAAGTAGGGCTGGGTATCGGCGGGCGCCACATTCGCCTCGCCGAGCAGAATCGCATCGCCGGCGCGCCACTGCATAAACTCGCGCATCTCGGCCAGATACTCGAAGTGCAGCGCGCCCTGGGAGCGGCCCGGCACCGTGCTCTCGATCACAAATGGCACCGCATCGACCCGAAAGCCCGCCACGCCCAGCTCCAGCCAGTAGCCCATGATCCGCCGCACCTCGCGGCGCACCGCCGGGTTATCCATGTTCAAGTCGGGCTGGTGCTTGTAGAAGCGGTGGTAGTAGTAGGCCTGCGCCGCCCGATCGTAGGACCAGGTCGACTCCTGCACGCCGGGGAAGACCACCCCCGACTGCCAGTTGTCCGGGCGCTGCTTCGACCAGATATACCAGTCACGAAAGGCCGACTCGGCATCCTTGCGGCCAAGCTGAAACCAGCGGTGCTCGCTGGAGGTATGGTTCACCACCAGATCGATGATCACCTTGAGGCCGCGCTTGCTGGCCTGGTGCATAAACTCGACAAAGTCGCCGCCGGAGCCGTGGCGTGGATCGACGGTGTAGTAGTCGCTGATATCGTAGCCGTTGTCGTGGTTGGGCGAGGGCTGAAACGGCGCCAGCCAGATCGTGCCAATTCCCAGGGCCTGCAGATAGTCCAGCCGCTGCATCAGGCCGGGGAAATCACCAATGCCATCGCCATTGGAATCCATGAAGGTCTCCAGGTCGAGGCTGTAGATGACGGTATTCTTGTACCAGAGATCTTCAATCATTGCCGCCCCCTGACGCCGCCAGCCCAGGCAGCACATGCTCGCCAAAGTCCTCGATAAACCCACGCTGGTTGCGATTGACATTGTGGACAAAGACCCGCTCGAAGCCCAGCGCAAGATCGCCGCGCAGCCACTCCAGGTGGCGCTGCGGATCGGCCGAGATGCGGATAGACTGATCGAGGTCGTCCGGCTGCACCGCAATCGCGGCCTGCTCAAACTGGGCCGGCAGCCGCAGCTCGGCGAGGACACCGCTGGGCAGGATATTCATGCGCCACTGCTCGTGAGCGCCCTGGCGGGCGGCCGTCTCGGAGCGGTCGTAGGAGTGCTGGGCCTTGAGAAACATCGGCTTGCCGGCGCCGCCGCCTGCGCGGAAGCGCGCCACCACCTCGGCCAGCTGCTCCGGCGGCTGCGACACCGTGATCAGCGCATCGGCCCAGCCGCCGACCCACTCGGCGGTCTGCGGGGTGATCGCCGCGCCCACAATCAGCGGCGGAGACTGCGGGAGCGTGTAGAGGCGGGCATCCTCGACCGTGAAGCTGCCCTGGTGCGAGACCGTCTGGCCCGCCCAGAGCGCGCGAATCACCGCGACGGCCTCGCGCAGCCGCTCGTTGCGCTCGGCCTTGCTTGGCCAGCGGGCACCGGTGATATGCTCGTTGAGCGCCTGGCCGCTGCCCAGGGCCACCCAGAGGCGGCCGGGAAACAGCTCGGCCAGCGTCGCCGCCGCCTGCGCGATAATCGCCGGGTGGTAGCGCTGGCCCGGCGCGTTGACCAGGCCAAACGACAGGCCGCTGGCCTGCATAGCCGCCCCTAGCCACGACCAGGCATAGCCGCTCTGGCCCTGGCTATCGCTCCAGGGATGAAAATGGTCGGAGCACATCGCCGCTCTGAATCCGGCGGCCTCGGCCAGCTGAACATACTCAAGCAGCTCGCTGGGGCGAAACTGCTCGTGCGAGGCG
>JACCRK010000284.1 GCA_013813565.1 Herpetosiphonaceae bacterium | reverse complement strand
CTGGGGCATGCCTGGCGCCTGGCCAAGCACAGGCCGTCCTCCCGCCAGCGCAACCAGCAGGCTAATCAGCGCGATCATCATCACCCGTGCGGGCATCCAACGAGTAGCGTTCATGGGGAGCCTCCGTGCAAAACCTGTCAATCAACAATCGTAATGGCTCAGTATTGCAGGGCGCTCTGCGCGAAGTATCGCCGGGGCGGGCAGGCGGCGAACTATTGTGACAAATTGGCGTGGCTGGATCAGGCGTGGCTAGGGGCGGGCAGGCCGGGCGAAGAGGCAATATGTCACAATAGGTATGGGGAGCCAGTCGCTAGCGGGCGGCTGCCTTAAGCGGGATAGAGTCTCGAGTATAATTTCCTGGGCATCTCTTCACCATGGTGCCACGACCAATGTGGCCCGCTAGCTGAGCGGGTCAAAGCCACCCGCCCAGCCTTTCCGCCAACCGATCTTGACTAGCAAAGGGGCCATCCATGGAAGCTACCATCCGCGAGCTGCTCGACCTTGTGGTGCGCTGGGTCCATATCATTGCCGGGATTATGTGGATCGGCAACTCGCTGCTGTTCAACTGGCTGGACCGCAATCTATACCCGGCCGAGACGCCCGACGAGCACTCGTTCGGCAAGATCTGGCTGCTCCACAGCGGCGCCTTCTACGAGGTCGAGAAAAAGCTGCTGCCCCCCGGCATGCGCTACCCCGATAAAGTCCACTGGTTTATGTTCCAGAACCTGACGACCTGGCTCAGCGGCGTCGCGCTGCTGGTGATCGTCTACTACATGGGCGGCGCGGCCTATATGGTCGACCCCAATATCGCTGCGATCAGCCACGCCACGGCGGTGGCGGTCGGCGTGGGGTCGCTGGTCGGCGCGTGGCTGCTCTACGAGGCGCTGTGGCGCTCGCCGCTGCGCCGCAACCCACCGCTGGCCTTTGCAATCTCGCTGGCCCTGCTGCTGGCGATGAGCATCGGGCTGACCCAGGTGCTGAGCGGGCGGGCGGCCTACATCCACATCGGCGCGCTGCTCGGCACCCTGATGACCGGCAACGTCTGGTTCGTGATCATGCCGTCGCAGCGCGAGCTGGTGGCCGCGACCAGGGCCGGCAGGGCGCAGGACCCGGCGTTCTCGATCCGGGCCAAGGAGCGCTCGCTCCACAACAACTACATCACGTTTCCGGTGCTCTTCATTATGATCAGCAACCACTTTCCGAGCACCTACGGACACCAGCTCAACTGGCTGCTGCTGGCAGTCCTGATGGTCGGCAGCGCGGCCGTGCGCCACTTTATGAACATCCGCTTTCACTATCGCGGCTGGCTGCGCGGCGCGGCGGCGGTCAGCCTGCTGACGCTGGCGGTTGTGGCGGTGCTAACCGCCAGAACCTCGACCAACGCGGGCGCAAGCGTGCCGCCGGTGGCCTTCGCCGACGCCCAGGCGATCATCAGCCAGCGCTGCGTGGCCTGCCACTCGGCAGCGCCGACCGACAAGCAGTTCCCCGTCGCGCCCGGCGGCGTGATCCTGGAGACACCCGAGCAGATCCAGCGCTTCGCCGGGCGGATCAAAGAGCGCGCCGTGATCACCAGGACAATGCCCTTCGGCAACCAGACCGGGATGACCGAGGCCGAGCGGGCGCTGCTCGGCGCCTGGATCGACCAGGGCGCCGATATCGGCCGCTAATGCATTGCGGTGGGTCTCCATATCCGCCGCCGACCGTCGGCATTCTGCAAACTTTTATTGGTACAGCACTAGGCCGCGCTGCCAGGCCGCGCCCGATGCTGCCTGGTCTTGATCAGCGCACCGCTGGCGTCGTAGGTGCGCCACTCGCCGACTTTCTGGTCGGCGTGGTACTCGCCCTCGTCATGCAGCGCCCCGTTGGGGTGGTAGCGTCGCCAGACGCCGTCTTTGCGCTCTTCGACAAACTGGCCGGTCTGCATCAGCTGGCCGTTCTCGCGGTACCACGTCCAGGGCCCGCTCATCTTGCCAGCAACGAAGTGGCCGCTGGCCTTGAGCCGCCCGTTCTTCAGGTAGTACTTCCACTCGCCGGTCTTCTCGCCAGCGCGAAACTCACCCTCCCATGAGAGTGTTCCATCGACAAAGTATTCCTTGAAGATGCCATCCTTCAATGGGCCATCCGCCGCGTGTGTATCGCTATCCATGCTATGCTCCTTGCTGTGCTCCTGGCGATTTCCGTTGCCAACGGCCAAGCAGCAGCAGCGGAATCGCTGTGGTAGGATACCATTTATTCAGATCGATCGGGCTACAACCGCGGGCTACGCACCGAGTTTTAGCGGCCGCCTTGCCGATTGGGCGCTCCTGACTGATAATGCCAGCGGTTCGCTAGGTCAATAAGGAGAGTGCAATGACGCAATCGTTTAGCGGCAAGACCGCGGTGGTGACCGGGGCCGCGCTGGGGATTGGGCGCGAGACAGCGCTGCTGCTGGGGGCACGCGGCGCACGGGTGATCGTGTCCGACATCAACGAGGACGCCGGGGCCGCAGCCGTCGCGACGATCGAGGCCGCTGGCGGGACCGCCCACTTCATCCGCTGCGACATTGGTGACGAGGCCCAGATCCAGGCGCTGGTCGAGCAGGCCGTGACGCTGGGCGGGCGGCTCGATGTGATGGTCAACAACGCTGGCATCGGCGGCAAGCCCGCGCCACTGCACGAGGTCAGCAACGAACAGTGGGACCTGATCATCCGCATCGATCTGACCGCAGTCTTCTGGGGCCAGAAATATGCCACCCTGGCGATGCTAGCCGACGGCAAGGGCGGCTCGATTGTCAACGTCGCCAGCATCGCCGGCCTGGGCGCCGCGCCGACCCTGGGACCCTACGGCCCGGCCAAAGCTGGCGTGATTCAGCTGTCGCAGACTGGCGCGGTTGAGGTCGCCCGCGCCGGCATTCGGATCAATGCGGTCTGTCCCGGCTGGACCGACACGGCGATCATCGACAACATGGGCCCGGATGCCCGCACGAAACTGCTGCGCGGCATTCCGCTAGGCCGCATGGGCCAGCCCGCCGAGATCGCCGAGCTGATCGCGTTCCTGGCCTCCGATGCCGCCTCGTTCATCACCGGCGTGGCCTACCAGATCGACGGTGGCATCAAGAGCGTCTAGATCGACGCCACCTTGCCTCTGAGGAGCCTATGCACACACATCAAACACTCTACATCGCCGGCCACAAGCTCGCCGTGCTGCCACTCAACCCCGAGGCCAGCGGCGAGACAATTATTTTGCTCCACGGGTTTTCCCACTCCATCGGCGGCTGGCTGTCGGATACAACCTTTCGCTCGCTGGGCCGCTGCTACGCCCTTAGCCTGCCCGGACACTACCCGGCGGCGTTCCCGCCTGGCTTTACGCGCCAGCAGCTCACCACCGAGCTGATCGCCGAGCTGCTGGCCAAGGCGATCGAGCGGATCGCTGGCGATGAGCCGGTCACGCTGGTGGGCTTCTCGACCGGCGGCTATGCGGCGCTCGCCCTGGCCGCCCTGTACCCGCAGCGGATCAAGCGGGTGATCTGTGTGGCCGGATTTGCCCAGGGTCGCTGGGGCGGCCCGGTTGGGGCGTGGCAGCGGCTGGCGGGCGGCAGCCTGATCCAGCGCACGCGGCTGTGGCTCCAGCTTCAGCTGCTCAAGCCGATCTCGCTGAATATGTTCATCCGGCTGCCAATCTGGCAGCAGTCCGTCGGAGATAGCCCCAACATCAAGGCGAATCCCTTGCTCAAGCCCTACGCCGCCGGGCTGCATCGCTACATCCGGGGCGTGAGACCAGGCGCATTGATCCAGTACTGCCAGGCGATGGCCGCGATCGACATCACCGCCCTGCTGCCAGCGATCAGGCTGCCAATGCTGGTGATGTTCGGCAGCCGCGACCCGGTTGTGCCACCTGAGCAGGGCCGGCTGATCGCGAACACAGTCCAGAACGCGACGCTGGCCGAGCTGGTCGGCGCCGGACACCTGGTGATGCTGGAGCGCCCAAGTGAGTACAGCCAGATTATTCATTCGTGGATGAAAGAAAGTCGCCGGGATTTATTATGATGCAGCGCATCGATCGGCGCTGCTGATCGCGGAGATATGCAGATATCTGATTGTGCGCATTATGCTGGCTGATCTTTCGCGACCGCGCTGGATTGTGGCGTATAATGACAGCCGATATTGTAGTGGGTAGCGTATGCTTAATGAATTTCTTGAGCGAGGTGAAAGCACCACTGTGGCTTGCTTCCGCGAGCGCTTTCGCCCCGATGATCTGGCCGAAACGCTGGTCGCCTTTGCCAACGGCGGCGGCGGCACCGCGCTGATCGGCGTGTCGGGCCGGGTCCGGCCGCGGATTGAAGGGGTCAACGATCTGGTGGCGGCAGAAGAGGCGGCCCTGGAGGCGGCCCTGGCCTGCACACCACCGCTGGTTCTGCCGCTGCCACGGGTCATCACCTCAACCGGCGGGACCGTGCTGCTCCTGGAAGTCCCGCCGGGCCTGCCGCACGTCTACAGCCTGCACGGCAAATACCTGCGCCGCGAAGGCCCCAGCAACGCGCCGCTCCCGCCGCACGCCCTGCGCCAGCTGCTGCACGATCGCGGCGAGGTTGGCTGGGAGCGCATGCAGCCCGACAATGTCGTGCTTGATGATCTTAATCTCACCAAGATCAACAGCTATGTCGCCCGAATTGGCGCGCCAGCCGAGGTCGATTCGTCGGGCTGGCTGTTTCGGCGTGGCTGTCTGGCGCACGCTGAGAGCGGCGCCTACAATCCCACCAACGCCGGGATGCTGCTGTTCGCCACCACCACCGAGCGCGACTATCCGCAGTGCGAGATCACCCTGGTCCGCTACACCGGCAGCGAGATGAGCGACGAGTTCGAGCGGGTGGATATTCGCACGACGTTGCCCGAGCAGGTGCGCCGGGCCGAGCTGTGGCTGGGCGAGCATATGCGGCGCGGCTCGCGCATGATCGGCCTGGAGCGCGAGGACTGGATGGAGTACCCATCGGCGGCTGTGCGCGAGGCCCTGGTCAACGCGGTGGCCCACCGCGACTACACCGTGCGCGGCGAGGGCATTCGAATCGCCATGTTCATCGATCGGCTGGAGGTCTACAGCCCTGGGCGGCTGCCGGGCCACGTCACCATCGACAACATCGCAGAGGAGCGCTTCAGCCGCAACGAGACGCTGGTGCAGGTGCTCGCCGACCTGGGCCTGATCGAGCGGCTTGGCTATGGCATCGACCGGATGCAGCGCCAGATGGCCGAGGCCGGTCTGCCGCCGCCGGAGTTCCGCGAGACCGCCGCCGGTTTTCTGGTGACCCTGCGGGGCAAGGGCGTGACGCTGAGCGCCGACGCCGCCGTCGATACCAGCGCCTGGGAGGCCCAGGGACTCAACGAGCGCCAAATCGGGGCGCTGGTGTTTTTGAGCGACAATCGCCGCATCACCAACCGCGACCTCCAGGAGCAGTCCCCCGAGATCTCGCCCGAGACCATTCGCCGCGACCTCGCCGACCTCGTTGAGCGCGGACTGATCCTCAAGATCGGCCAGAAGCGGGCCACCTACTACATTTTGCGCTAGGGGTTAGGGATTAGGGATTAGGGATTTGCAATGTACGGCGGGTCTCCGTACCCGCCCGCCGCTCGCCGCCGATGTTTCATCGATCCTCCCAGCGCTCAGCGACATTGAACCAGTAGAGCCACTGGGTCGGGTGGCGGGCAATCGTCGTGGCGAGCCACTGGTTGAGGCTATTGGTGGCCGCAGTCCGCTCGTGGCGGGCGAATTCCTGGCTCAGATGGCGGGCTGGCCCAAACACAAGGCGCTGATGACAGCCCGCACGCACGGTGTGAAACGGCACGATTGGCACCCCATCTTCCAGGGCAAACACCGCCGCGCCCTGCGGGCTGCGCACGTCATGCCCAAACATGCGCGCGCGGGGAAAGGCTGGCCGCCAGAAATCCCCCAGCAGTAGCACCACCCCGTTGTTGGCCAGATGGCGGCGCAGTGTACGCAGCATCTCACGCGGCGGGGTAGTATCATAATCCAGGCCGTCGCAGCCCAGATCATAGAATGTCTGATACAGCGGGCGCAGCTCAGGGCTAGCGGCGGTACCCACGGTCAGACAAGGATACTGCGAACATAGATACCAGTAGGCATAGAAAAAATTCCCTAGATGCGGCGCGAATAAAATCACCCCGCGCCCAAGCGCTAGGGCTGCCTCAAGCTGTTCCGCGCCTTCAAGCTTAAAACGGTCCGCCCCATCGCGCTTCAAATGGTACACGCCAATCATGACTTCGTATAACAAACGCCACAGACTCACAAAATAGACTAGTGTCTGACCCCGCCGGGCCGAATCGGGCAGCACTTCACGCATATTGGTCTTGACCCGGCGGCGCAAGCCAGGCGCAACGACCCACAGCAGAGCCGCGAGCAGCCAGCACAACGCCGTTACACCTGGGGCGGGAAGCCAACTGCCCCAGCGTCGGATGCGGGCTAGACGCCGGGCATCGGTGGTCAGATATGCGATCATGGCATACATTAGGCCGCCTGGCTCGCTCGATAGGACGTGGCAAAATGCCGCTGATAGCGCTTAGTCATCTGGGTGGTGTCAAAAACCACAAAAAAATCGGTGGTATTGAAGATCGGATCATAGGCCGGCTCACCAGCGATCTCCGCGCCCATCCAGTGATAGCCCTTCAGCAGTGGCGGGAGGCGTCGCAGGAGTTCTTTCTCGCTACAGGTACTTGGAGTCGAAGCCAAATCCTGAATGCGGTGGGTGGGGCGCGGAGCAACCCCAAAGCGTTCGGTGATCATATCGTGCTGTTTGAGCATACTATAGAGCTCGCTTAGTTCGGAGCGTTCCGCCAGATGCAGGCTGGCACAGCCAATCAGGTGGGTGTGGGGGTTATCGCTCAGATAATCCGCAATCCCGCCCCACAGCATCTGAATGGCGCGGGTGCCCCGGTAGGCAGCGGCAACACAGCTGCGGCCAAGCTCCAGCGCGGTTGGCCTATAGCGCTGAAAAGCACTGAGATCAAATTCGGTTTCGGAATAAAATCCACGGTAGCGCAAGGCCCGCTCACCTGGGAGCAGGCGATAGGTCCCCACAACTTCAGCCGTGTTCTGGTCGCGAACGATTAAGTGATCGCAGACGGCATCATATTCATCCTGCTCCAGCCCGCTGGGGTGAGCTAAAGCTTGATTATGTGCTTCCTCAACAAATACCCGATAGCGTAACCGCAGGGCTTCTTCGATCTCGCCACAGGATTGTGCCAACTTCAGCTTCAAGACAGGCGCTTGAGCCGGTGCCGTCGGTGCAAGATACATTGGTAGCTCCTTCTAATGGGTTTGGAACGAGCGTACCAGGTTTAGTTTAATGGAAGACAATTCGCAGGTTAACGATTGAGGGGACAATTGATAAATATTCGCGGCAAAGAGGATTAATTCTAAGGAGTGTAGATGCCAATACATTCCGTTCTCTCACCTCATCACGTACTTTGAGAATCATATCAGAGTTGGTGTCCATGTGGCTGAGGCTGTCGAAGCCCGCCGCCCCGCCGCGCCTTTTCGTCTATAATACTTCCCCGACATGTATTAGTCGCGGAGAACCTCATGCCCAAACGTACCGACCTCAAGACCATCCTTGTCCTCGGCGCTGGCCCGATCGTGATCGGGCAGGCGTGTGAGTTTGATTATAGCGGGACCCAGGCCGTCAAGGCCCTGCGTGAAGAGGGCTATCGGATTGGGCTGGTCAACTCGAATCCGGCCACCATTATGACCGACCCAGCCCTCGCCGAGCGCACCTACATCGAGCCGCTTGATGTCCCGACGCTGACCGCCATCATCGAGCGCGAGCGCCCCGACGCCATCCTGCCGACCGTCGGCGGCCAGACCGCGCTGAACCTGGCGATGGATCTGGACCGCGCCGGGGTGCTGGCGGAGTACAACGTCCAGCTGATCGGGGCGAATATCCACTCGATCGAGACCGCCGAAGACCGCGAGCTGTTCAAGCAGGCGATGGACCGCATCGGCCTGCAGTCGGCCCGCTCCGGGGTGGCCCGCTCGCTCAGCCAGGCCCTGGAGCTGGTGCAGACGACCGGCTACCCGGCGATTATCCGGCCATCGTTCACCCTCGGCGGCGCCGGCGGCGGCATCGCCTACAACGCCGACGAGTTTCGGCGGATCGTCGAGGAGGGCCTGAAGCTCTCGCCGATCGGCGAGCTGCTGATCGAGGAAAGCCTGCTCGGCTGGAAAGAGTACGAGCTGGAGCTGATGCGCGACAACGCTGGCAACGGCGTGGTGATCTGCTCGATCGAGAACTTCGATCCGATGGGCGTTCACACCGGCGACTCGATCACGGTGGCCCCGGCGATGACCCTTTCCGACCGCGAGTACCAGCGGCTGCGCGATATGGGCCTGGCGGTGATGGATGCGGTTGGCGTGGCCACGGGCGGCTCCAACGTCCAGTTCGCCGTCAACCCCGCCGATGGCCGGGTGATCGTGATCGAGATGAACCCGCGGGTCTCGCGCTCGTCGGCGCTGGCATCGAAAGCGACCGGCTTCCCGATCGCCAAGATCGCCGCCAAGCTGGCGGTTGGCTACACCCTGCCCGAGCTGCCCAACGATATCACCCGCTCCACCCCGGCCTCGTTTGAGCCGGCCCTGGACTACGTGGTAGTGAAAATTCCGCGCTGGAACTTCGAGAAGTTTCCTGGCGCCGAGCCGGTGCTTGGCACGGCCATGAAGTCGGTCGGCGAGGCGATGGCGATGGGCCGCACCTTCACCGAGGCGCTGCAAAAAGCCCTGCGCTCGCTGGAGAATGGCCGCATGGGCTGGGGTGCCGATGGCGTGGCCAACGTGCCCGCCGAGCGGCTGCGCGAGCTGCTGATCACGCCAACACCGCAGCGGATCTTCGCCGTGCGCGCCGCCTTCGACGCCGGCTGGAGCGTGGAGGATATTCACGACCTGACCAAGATCGACCGCTGGTTTCTCGATCAGCTGGCCGCGCTGCTGCCGCTGGAGGCCGCGCTCAAGCAGCACACCCTGGCCAGCCTGCCCGCCGACCTGCTGCGCGAGGCCAAGCGCAACGGCTACAGCGATCACCAGCTGTCCATCCTGCTCCAGCCCGCAACCCCCGCGCCCACCAGCCCGCTGACCGTGCGCAGCCGCCGCCTGGAGCTGGGCGTCGTGCCAACCTACCATCGGGTCGATACCTGCGCGGCCGAGTTTCCGGCGCTGACCCCGTATCTCTACTCGTCCTACGAGACCGAGAGCGAGGCCGACCCGACCGACCGCAAGAAGGTGATGATCCTCGGCGGCGGCCCCAACCGCATCGGCCAGGGGCTGGAGTTCGACTACTGCTGCTGTCACGCCGTGTTCGCCCTGCGGGAGCTTGGCTACGAGACGATTATGGTCAACTGCAACCCCGAGACCGTCTCGACCGACTACGACACCGCCGACCGCCTCTACTTCGAGCCGCTGACCCTTGAGGATGTGCTCAACATCGTTGATGTCGAGAAACCCGACGGCATGGTGCTGCAGTTCGGCGGCCAGACTCCGCTGAAGCTGGCCAAGGGCCTGGAGGCCGCCGGGGTACCGCTGTGGGGCACCTCGCCCGCCGCCATCGATCGGGCCGAGGATCGCGGGCAGTTCGGCGATGTGCTGGCCGAGTGCGATCTACGCGCCACGCCGTATGGCTCGGCGACCTCCTGGGACGAGGCCCGCCAGGTGGCCGCCAGAATCGGCTACCCGACGATGGTGCGGCCCTCGTATGTGCTCGGCGGGCAGGGCATGGCGATTATCCACGACGAGGCTGGGCTGGAAGACTATCTGCGCTTCGTCACCGACACCTCGCCGGAGCACCCGGTGCTGCTCGACCGCTTTCTGGAGGACGCCACCGAGCTGGATGTCGATGCGGTCAGCGATGGCCAGACCGTGGTGGTGGCCGGCGTGATGGAGCAGATCGAGCGCGCCGGAATCCACTCGGGCGACTCGGCCTGTGTGATGCCGACAGTGGGGATTAGCCCCGCGATCGTGGCCCAGCTGCACGCCGCCACCGAGAAGCTCGCCCGCGCCCTGGGCGTGATCGGCCTGATGAACGTGCAATATGCGGTCAAGGATGATCAGGTGTATGTGCTGGAGGTCAACCCACGGGCGTCACGCTCGATTCCATATGTCGCCAAGGCCACCGGCGTGCCGTGGGCGGCGGTGGCGGCCAAAGTGATGGCGGGGGTGACCTTGCGCGAGCAGGGCATCACCAGCACGCCGCAGCTGACTGGCTACCACGTTAAGGAAGTGGTGCTGCCGTGGCGCCGCTTCCCCGGTGCCACAATCGCCCTCGGGCCAGAGATGCGCTCAACCGGCGAGGCGATGGGCAGCGGCGCTACGTTTGGCGCGGCCTTTGCCAAAGCCCAGGCCGGCTGCGGACGCCACCTGCCAACCAGCGGCGCCGCCTTCCTCAGCGTCAACGACAACGACAAGCCGGCGCTGGTGAACGTCGCCAAACAGCTGGCCGCGCTCGACTTCAAGCTGATTGCGACCAGCGGCACGGCGAAATTCCTGCGCGATCAGGGCCTGAAGGTCGAGACGATCTACAAGGTCAATGAGGGCCGCCCCAACGCCGCCGACTACATCATCAACGGGCAGGTGGTGATGGTGGTGAATACGCCGCTGGGCCGGGCTTCAATGTTCGACGAGCAGGCCATCCGCCAGACCGCGCTGCGCCAGGGCGTTGTCTCGATCACTACGGTCGCCAGCGCCTCCGCCGTCGTCGATGCGATCCAGGCCGAGCGCCACGGTGGCCTGGGCGTGCGGGCGCTGCAGGACATGTAGATTGCCGCAATGGGCAGCAGGGCGGTTCACTCGCCGCCTCGCTGCCCCGCCAAGCGCCTATTGAGCCGAAGAAGATCACAGGGCTAACCAGCGGATTACCGCATTGGAATGGTCTAATCCCTAATCCCTGCGCCCAGGCGCAGTAGCTGAGGAATGTATGGAAACGCTGACTGTTTTCTCTCCTGGACGCGTGAATCTAATTGGCGAGCACACCGACTATAACGATGGCTGGGTGATGCCGCTGGCGATCGATCGCGGCACGACCATCACCGCCCGCCGCCGGGACGACAACCTGCTAGTAGTCACCACCAGAACTGTGCGCAACGAGACCGACTCGGTGGCGCTCGATGCCCTGGATGCCGCCAACCAGACCGGCTGGCGGGCCTATGTGCGCGGCTCGGCCCAGGCCCTGCTGGACGCCGGGGTGGCCCTGGTCGGCGCCGATCTGACCATCGAGAGCAATCTGCCGATCGGCGGAGGGCTGAGCTCGTCGGCCTCGCTGGAGGTTGGCGTGGCCACCGCCCTGCTGAGGCTGGCCGGCGTTACGCTCCCGCCGACCGAGGTCGCCCTGGCCGCCCAGCGCGCCGAGCAGGAGTACGCCCACGTCAACTGTGGGATCATGGATCAGCTGGCGGTTGCGGCCGGGCAGGCCAATCACGCCACCCTGATCGACTGCCGCTCGCTGGAGATCACCCTCGTGCCGCTGCCGTCTGAGGTGGCTGTGCTGGTGGTCGATAGCGATGTTCCGCGCACGCTGGCGACCTCGGCCTACAACCAGCGCCGCATCGAGTGTGAGCGGGCCGTGACGATTATGCAGCAGATCGACCCAAGCATTCAGTCGCTACGCGATGTAACCTCTGAGCTGCTGGCCACTGCGGTCGAGCGGGATATCCTCGATGATATCGCCTTCCGCCGGGCCCGCCACGTTGTCAGCGAGAATGCGCGGGTGCTGGCCGTCGCCGAGGCCTTCCGCAGCGGGAACTTTGCCTATGCCGGGGAGCTGATGAACGACTCGCACTGGAGCCTGCGCGACGACTACGAGGTCAGCGGGCCGGAGCTGGACACCCTGACCGAGCTGCTGCGCGATCTGCCTGGCGTGCTGGGTGCCCGGCTGACCGGGGCCGGGTTTGGCGGCTGCTGTGTGGCGCTCGTTGAGCAGGGCCACATCGCCAGCGTCGCCGCGCAGATCGTCCCGGCCTACAACAGCGCCACCGGCCGCTCCGCCGATGCCTTCAGCACCACTGCTAGTGCGCTTTCAGTAGCTAGTAGTCAGTAGCTAGTAGCTGGTAGCTAGTCCACTGGCAGGGCTAAAGTACTGTTGGCTGAGCCTATCGAAGCCAAACTGGTGGGCTTCGACAGACTCAGCCAACGATCACAGACTCCGTGCAGATATGCCGCATTATGGACTTGGAGCTAATACCTAGCTGCCAGCTACCAGCTGCTAACCCCTACAGCTTCGAGATCAGCGAGGCCAGGCGGCGGCGGAAGGGCAGGCCGATAATCTGGCCGACGACATCGCTGGCGCTGGCAGCCAGGTGATCGCGCTCGGTGACTCGCTGGGCGCGGTAGGTGTGCAGCAGTGTCGAGTCGGGATGCTCAAGCAGCACCAGATCGACCAGATCGATCGCCACCTGGGCATCCTGGATCGACCCGAGATGATCCTGGGCGGCCACCAGCAGCTTGTGCAGCGCGGCGGCTTCGTCGCCCAGCGCATCGCGGAAAAGCTCCAGCGTATAGCGCAGGTGCTTGATCTCAATCCGCAGATGATGCAGGGTGACAAATGCGGCCGCCCCCAGGCCAACCTCGTAGGCCCGCACCCGCTCGTAGTGGCTCCAGAGCAGTGTGCCGGCCCAGTGGCGGACAAGAGTGCGCTCCTGCTCGGCCTCCTCGGCGGTTGACTCGCGCACGCCGGCGCCCTCAGTCAGCACAAAATCATCCAGCCGCTCGGCAAATGCGGCGGTCTTTTTGCTATCCAGCAGATCAAGCAGGGCTTTGCGGCCGCGCTCACGGCGCTCGATCAGCACCGTGCGCAGGGGTGCCAGCTCGGCGGCGGACTCGGGCGGCAGCTGGGTGGCGGCGCTATCCAGCGCGGCCAGGAAAACATCGGGGTCGCGCACCTCACCAAGCGTCGTCGCCCAGATCCGCAGGCCCCGCCGCAGCTTGCGCACCTCGGCGGGATCGTAGACCGTCTCAGCGAGCGCGGCCAGCACCGCCCGCAGCCGCCGGGTAGCGACCCGCATCTGATGGACGCCCTCGGGGTCCTCGCCGGCGCGGGCGATCGGCCAGGCGGTGTGCAGCTTCTGGAGATGCTGGGCCAGCACCGTCCGGCCAGCCTCGGCCAGCGAGGCGGTGGCGCTCATCGGCGTGCTCTCAGCGGCGAGCTTGATCGCATCGGCCCGCTCGTTATGGTCAAGCAGCAGTAGACCCCGCTTCATCTTCGAGCGCTCCTCGGGGACGAGCGGCAGTCCTGCGGTCAGCACGGCTTCGAGCGCCGCCAGATCGCTATCGCCGCCCTCGCCCTTGAGTTCGATCTCGACCTCGTGAAATGGCAGCGAGCGGCCCTCCGCCGCGATCGTGCCGCGGTCCAGCGCGATCTCCGCCACCAGCACGCCGTCGCGCGAGACCAGCCAGGTGCGGCGCCGATTGCGGATGCTGAGCAGCGAGTGCAGCTTAGCATTACCAGCCAGCTCCTGGACCGGCGCGGCGATTGCGGCGGGCCAGTGGCTGCGGTTGGTGCGATCGGCCGCGGGAATCTCCACCTCGATCTCAGGGCGGCTGTGGACGGCCCCGCTGACGCTGCCGGGCGACTTGAAGGTCAGCAGCACCTGCTCGGCAGTGCGCCGCACCCGCAGGGCATAGCGCTGGTTGGATAATGTTCGCTCAGCGGTATCTAGCACCGTATCGCGCAGCTCAGCGGTTTCGCGCTCACCTAACCTATACGGTGCAAAGTCTAGATCTTCGATCTGTTTCGGTCGAATCCGTTTGACCGCCCGATATTTGGCTTCACGCTCCATAAAATACTCCAATTTCTACTGTATCAATTCAGGTACTGGCAGTATAGCACGTCTAATCATTCATTTTTGGCTGGCCCGCTGCCCTGGTCCATGCCCTGGTGCGTGAAATTCATCATTTGCCTTTCTGAAAAAAATCAGCTATACTATCGACCGTTGGGCCGGTAGCTCAGTGGTAGAGCATCGGACTTTTAATCCGTTGGTCGTGGGTTCGATCCCCACCCGGCTCACCAACTTCCCCCAAGGACTGATTGCAGATGTAATCGGTCCTTTTGATTTTAGCCTGGCCCACATCCACACCTAGTGCTGCGACATTTAGAGGAAGCGGCACGTATGGTGCTAGAACTAATTTACTGGAGCACCTATGCTGACCTTGAAAGATTTCATCCCCCAGGTCCAGAAAAAACTTTTAGGCATCCCCACCGACTACGAGAGCATCCACGAGGTGCTGACACGGGTGAAGCGCTGGATTGATCGCGAGCAGATTCAGGTGCTGAACGTCGAGACGCTGCTGCTGCCGATGCTGCCCAGCGAGGGAGAGGAAAGCCCGCCAGCGCGGATGAACTCGGTCGGCAACTCGATGAGCACCTTTCAGATCATCCGGGTCTGGTACCAGGAGCCGCCAGCCGCCGAGAGCGCCTACACCGGCATCACCAGCCGCCTGTCCGATCACGAATAGCTGCTTGAATCCCCCGGCTGCGGACACGGGGAGATTAGCTGTGTATGGAGGATTCGATGGATATGTGGAGACAAGGGCTGATCGTCGATCAGGCCGCCCTGGAGCAGTATCGCGCGCTCAGCGACCAGCAGCTTTACGAGCTGTTCGCCGCTGAGAAAGCCAACCAAGATAGCTTTGCCCCGGTCTACCCGACCCGCCGCCGCAACAATCGGAATATCGCGGACTCGCGCGACCAAGCGATCTATATGGCGCAGCACAAGAAACTCATGGCCATCCAGGCGGCCATTCTGGAGCGGCCGAGCGCCGCCAGCCATCCCGACTTCCAGCGCCTGGTGGCGATGAAGGGGCGTGGCTGCATCATCACACGGGCGGGCATCTTTTTCCTGGGAGTGCTGATCCTCATCGTTGGGGCGCTGGTCTACGCCTGCTTGTCGATGACGATCTTGACGTAGCTATCCAGGCATGGACACAGCGAGATGCGGATGTCCTCGTAAGGGCTTGGTCGCTTACAGGCTTAATTAAGGAGCAAGGAATGCTCACCCCCGCCGATCTGACCCTTCTTCAGCAGGACCGAGCTGCGCTGCTCGGGCGCATCACCGCCACGCTGCAGGCCGATCCCCGGATTGTAGCGGCGTGGCTAACGGGATCGCTCGGCGCTGGCAGTGCCGACTCGCTGAGCGATATCGATCTCTGGGCCGTGGTGGCCGATGCGGACTGTGCGCAGGTGTGCGCGTCCCGCCAGGAATACTGCGCCCAGATCGGCGCGCCGCTGCTGATCCTCGATGGACCGCAGAATGCGCCCGCCGGTGGCGCCGCGCTGCTGGCGCTGTATCCAGCCACGCTGGGCGTGCTCCAGGTTGACTGGTACTGGGTGCCCCACTCGCAGGCGCTGCTGCCGCCAGATGCCCAGCTGCTCTTTGCCCATGGCGAGATCCCGCCCGCCGCACCAGCGCCAGCCCGCGCAGCCGCGCAGATTGGCCCCAGGCTGACCCAGCAGACCACATTCTTCTGGGCAATGCTGCCGATTGTGGCCAAGTACATCGTGCGCGAGAACCCCTGGAAAGTGCTGGAGCTGCTGCGCCTGATCAATTGGACCCACGAAGAGGTTAAGGCGCTGGTTGGGGCGCGAGCGACGGCGCCAACCTTCAAGGACATGCCACCTGGTGCGCCGCCAGTCGATGCGCAATCCCAGATCGCCCACGTCCGCCAGCTTGCCGCAGCGATGGAGGCGCTCGGCCCACAGATTGTGGCCTGTGGCGGCACGGTGCCGACGGCGGCGATCCCGCCAATCTATCGCACGCTGGAGCTGGCGCAACCAGAGCGGTAGCGGGTCAGGTGGCGGGCAAACGCGAAGCCCGGCGCTGGAGCACCGGGCTGGTGAGAGCAAGAATCATTGGATTGAGCTGGCCCTAGCCCATAATTCTGGCGACCTGCTCGATAATCTCATCGATCGTCATTGTCTCGCTGGCGTAGGATAAGACCTCAAGCTCGCGCCGACACTGGGTGACCTGCTGGCGCTGGGTATTCAGCACCTCAAAGGCGGCGATACATTCGGCGCGATTGGTGCTATTCACAATCCGGCGCAGCTCGCTTTGCTCGGCGTTGATGGTGATCATAACCTCGTTGCAGGCCGTGGTGGCCTGGACAATCACCTCGCGCTTGCGCTCCTGCTCGATGCGAATTTGCTCACGCTCGACCGAGCGATACTTCCAGGCTGGAGTCGGTTGCTTACGGACTGGCTCTTCAGGTGTTTGAGACTCGGGATTCATCGTTATCTCCTGTGCCGATTATGGGGCCTGGTTGCAGATTACTTAGCAGGCAGGCTCGGCGCTAGCTTCGTTAGTCGACTGGAGGGCGGTCACAAGCCGCTCTGGTTCAGCCCGATACAGGTCAGTCAATAAGCCAAGCATTGCGCTGATGCTCGGATCGGTTCCGGCCCCACGTCCCCGTTGCACCGTACAGTTAAGGCGGGCGGCCAGGGTCCGTAAACATGCTTCATCGTCGGCATGGGGGAGCCAGACTGTTAGTTTTGGCATCCTGCGCTCCTCATCTTTATACGTATACACGTATAAGTATACCAGATATTCGCCCGAGTTGCTGAAGAGAACTACTATCTACCCCCTGATCCCCTAGCCCATCAACGTCAGCAGTAGCTGCGCACAGATAATTTTGGTAATCAGGGCCACCGGATAGACGGCGGCATAGCCGATATTGGGCAGATCGTTGCCGGTCTGCTCCTGGGCAAAGCCAAGCACGGCAGGCTGGGTCTGCAGGCCGGCCACCATCCCGAGCAGCACACCGAGCGGAATCTTCAGCAGCCGATAGCCAATCCACAGCGCCAGCAGCGAAATCGTCACGGTGATGACAATCCCGGCGGCAAAAATCGTCAGGCCGCCGCCCTGCTGCAGCGTCGAGACAAACGCATAGCCGGAGCGGGTGCCGATGCCGGCCAAAAACAGGATCAGGCCGATCTGGCGCAGGGTCAGGTTGGCGCTATACGGCATGTTCCAGACCAGCGGCCCGGTGCGCTCGAAGGCGCCGAGAATCAGCGCCACAATCAGCGGGCCGCCGGCAAAGCCCAGCTTGATCACCACGCCGCCGGGCAGGGGCAGCGGGATCATGCCGACCAGCAGGCCCAGCGCCAGGCCCAGGTTCAGGGTCAGGATATCGACCTCGCTCAGCGCCCGGTACGAGTCGCCAAAGAACGCGCTGACCTTGTGCATCTCGTCAGGCCGGGCGATCACCCGCACGCGATCGCCAAGCTCCAGTATGGTATCGCCGTGGGCCACGAACTCGTTGTCACCCCGGCGCACCCTGGTCACAAAGGCGCCATACTGCTCGGGTAGGGCGAGATCGCGCAGCCGGCGCCCGGCCAGCTGGGAGTTGGAGACAAACACCCGGCGGAAATCGAACTCACGGCGGTCGGACTCAAGCTGCTGGTCGCTGATCTCGCCCAGGTAGGCGGCCACGGCCGCCACATCCTCGTCGGGGCCAATCACGCTGACTAAGTCGCCGAGGGCAAGGCGCATCTGGCCATTGGCCAGCACCAGCCGGTCATCGTGACGCACGCGGCCCAGGATCACATCCCAGCTCTGGCGGCTGAGCATCTCGTTGATCGTCGCGCCGATGGCCTCCGGACGGGTCACAATAATCGTGCGGTTGTGGAGCTTCTGGGTGGGGGCCAGCGGTGAGCGCAGATGGGCTGCCTCCTTGGCAAAATCAACCTTCCACCAGCGGCGCAGCAGCGTCATCACGATAATCATGC
>JACCRK010000385.1 GCA_013813565.1 Herpetosiphonaceae bacterium | reverse complement strand
GACCGCCGGGCAGGCCCTGGACGCGGCGGTTGCCGCGCTGACCCTACGCCTCGAATCCCGAGGCGAGGCCGCGCCAGCCGTCGAGGTCGTGCAAGCAACCCTCGACCAGAGCCGGCAAAGCCCGCTTGGGACGCCCGCCTAGATCCGCCGGGCTGCGTCCACTGTGCCGGCGTCGTGATCGCCGGAACGCGATTGAACATCCAGAACGCCACCGGCAGACCCAGCCCAAAGGTAAATCCGGCAGGGGAAGGCTGCATCAGGCCGAGTGGCAGCCCGATAGATCTTGACATTTTTACCCCGCCAATCTACCCTGATTGAGCGCAAACATTGCGTGTCCTTCATCCACCACCGCAGCCCAGCGCTGGTGGAGCTAGCGGAATGGGGAGCAACCTATGTCAAGCCTTAGCGAAAATATCGGCGCGATCGTCAAGCGCAAGCGCACCCGCGATCGGCTGACCCAGAACGATCTGGGCGGCCGCATCGGTGTCTCCGGCTCGTATATCAGCGCGGTCGAAAGTGGCACCACCTCGGCCCGGATCAGCGAGATCGAAGGGCTGGCCCTGGCCTTTCGGACCTCCGCCCTGGAGATGATCAGCGAGGCGGCCTCCAGCGCCACCAAAATCTACTCCGATGATCGCCGTGAGCAGGAGGCGCTGCTTTCGGTCTTCACCACCCTCTCGCCAGAGCGGCGCCAGCAGGTCTACGACTTCGTAATCTTCCAGCGCGAGCTCCAGAATCGGCTGGCTGTCGATGCGCGCGAGCAGCGCAATGAAGCATAGGCACCAAGATCGATCATCACAGCCCACAGAGATATGCTATCATTGCCCGTGATCAGCCTAATCAAACCCACTCAAACACCTAACCCACCCACAGTTTCATACATTACAAGGAGGTCTCGCTTGGCAAATTCCACCAAAAAGATCGGCGTAATGGTTGGACGCGAATGGTCGTGGCCGCCAGCTTTTATTGAAGAAGTCAATCGTCGTAATGTTGGTGTTACCGCTGAATACGTGAAAATCGGCGGCACGCCGATGAATGAGCCTAACGAATATGCCGTGATCATCGACCGCATCTCGCACGAGATCCCCTACTACCGCACGTATCTCAAAAATGCCGTCCTACAGGGCACTGTCGTTATCAACAACCCGTTCTGGTGGAGCGCCGACGATAAATTCTTCGGGGCCTGTCTGTCTGATGCGATTGGCGTGAAACATCCGCGCACCATCGCGCTGCCCTCACACTCCTATATCGAGGGCGTTGTTGAAGAGTCGCTGCGCAACCTGGAGTACCCGATTCCGTGGGAGGATCATGTGGCGGCGGTCGGCGGCTTTCCAGTCATCCTCAAGCCAGCCTGGGGCGGCGGCTTCAAAAGCGTCTTCAAGCTGCATAACTTCGACCAGCTTTTCGATGCCTACAACACCACCGGCACCGAGTGTATGATTTTGCAGGAGTGCATCGAGTGGGAAAAATATGCCCGCTGTATGTGCATCGGCAAAGAAAACATTCTGGTCATGAAGTTCGATGCCAACGCGCCCTGGCCGCACCGCTACTTCCACGATCCCGGCTTCCTGACCGAAGATGAAGGTCGTCAGGTGCTGGAGGGCGCCCGCAAGCTCAACGATGCGCTTGGCTATGACATGAACACGGTCGAGTTTGCGGTCAAAGATGGCATCGCCTATGCAATTGACTTCACCAACCCGGCCCCGGATATGGATGTTAACTCGCTCACCGAGCACTACTTTCCCTGGCCGTCAACGCCATGGCCGATCTGTGTATCGACCTGGCCACCGGCAAGCGCCAGCAGACCAAGGTCGACTATCAGTGGGACTCGCTGTTGACCGCCCGCGTGCTGCCCAAAGCCAACGCAGCGCCCAAGAAGACCACGCGCAAGGCCAAAGCCGCCGAAAACAACGGCGAGCCGGCCGCCAAGCCAGCCCGCAAAACCCGCGCCAAGAAGACGGAAGAAGCTTAACTAGCCATGATCAACGATCAATGATCAAGCCGCACCGCCGCAGCACACTGTCTATATTAACCGGCTATGGACCTGGCCCAGGCCGCGCAGTAGTTGATCATTGATTATTTTGGAGGGGGATCATGCTCAATCAGGCGATAACCAACTATCATGCCCTTCTTACCCCCGACCTGGCCGAGGCTTCGCAGGAAACGCTGAACCGTCTCCAGCACCGGGAAAATTTGTATTTTGGGCCGCGTCCGCTGTGTACCGTCCTGCGCCCGCACTTCATCAGCGCCGAGCAGTATCTGCTGATTGGTGATGTCTGTTCGATGGTTGCCGGGGCGGCCCGCCAGGTGGTCGGCTACGCCCTCGACACGCCATCGGTGCTCGATCAGCTTGCGCTGACCCCCGGCGAGCAGCGGCTGATCGAGTACGATCCCGGCGGCAACGAGCTGAGCATGTCATCACGGCTCGACTCGTTTCTCACCACCGACAGCTCCTCGTTTCAGTTCGTCGAGTACAATGCCGAAAGCCCGGCGGCGATCGCCTACGAGGATGTGCTATCGGAAGTGTTTCTGGAGCTGCCGGTCATGGAGGAGTATAGCCGCGCCTATGATATCGCCCCGCTGCCCGCCCGCGATCGGCTGCTCCAGGCGATCCTCGATACCTATCGCGAGTGGGGCGGCACCGACGAGCCGCGCATCGCGATTGTCGACTGGAAAGGCCTGCCGACCCACTCCGAGTTCGAGATGTTTCAGCAGTACTTCACCAAGCATGGCCTGACCGCAGTGATCTGCGCCCCCGAAGATCTCCGCTACACCGGCGAGGTGCTGTATGCCGATGGCCAGCCGGTGGATTTTGTCTACAAGCGCCTGCTCACCGCCGAGTTCCTCAATCGGCTGGGCAGCGCGGCCTTCGACCATCCGCTGATCCAGGCCTATCGAGATCGGCGTGTCTGTGTCGCCAACAACTTCCGCGCCAAGCTGCTGCATAAAAAGATGATCTTCGGCCTGCTCTCCGACCCCGAGGTGACCAGCGCCGCCGGCATCCCCACCAATGACGCTGCCCGGCTGGCTCAGCACATCCCCTGGACCCGCCGCGTGCAGGCCACCCGCACCGACTATGCCGGCAGCGAGATCGAGCTGCTGCCGTTTATCCTCGCAAACCGCGACCGCCTGCTGCTCAAGCCCAACGATGACTACGGCGGCGCCGGCATTACGATTGGCTGGGAGTCGTCCTACGAGGACTGGGCCGCCGCCGTCAAGGTCGCCAGCGCCGATCCGTTCATCGTGCAGGAGCGTGTGGTCATCGCCTACGAGGACTATCCGGCCTTCGTTGATGGTCAGCTTGATATCAGCCAGCGGCTGGTCGATACCGACCCATTCTTGTTTGGCACCGAGGTGCAGGGCTGTCTCACCCGCCTTTCCACCGTGACCCTGCTCAACGTCACCGCTGGCGGCGGCTCGACTGCGCCTACATTTGTTGTTACACCCAAGTAAAAGCAGCACTGCGGCGTGGGAGGCATTTTTGCTTCCAGCGCCGCACTTCGATAGGGGGTTGTTATGTATTTCCGTGATCCATCGCATCCCGATTTTCCCTTCACTCTCGGCATCGAGGAAGAGTATCAAATCATCGACCCCACGACTCGCGAGCTCAAATCCTACATCACCCAGATTATTGATGAAGGCCAGCTGGTGCTGCGTGAGCAGATGAAGCCCGAGATGCATCAGTCGATTGTGGAAGTTGGCACCCATGTCTGCCGGACCGTTGAAGAGGCGCGGACAGAGATCCTGCGTCTGCGTGGCGCCATCGGCAGCCTGGCCGCACGCAAGGGGCTGCGCATCGCCGCCTCGGGAACCCACCCGTTTTCATCGTGGCAAAAGCAGGATATCACCCCGCACGAGCGCTATTTTGGCGTGGTCGAGGAAATGCAGGAGGCGGCGCGCCGTCTGCTGATCTTCGGCATGCACGTTCACGTCGGCATGCCCGATAACCAGACCTGCATCGAGATTATGAATGTGGCCCGCTACTTTATGCCCCACCTGCTGATGCTCTCCACCTCTTCGCCGTTCTGGATGGGCCGCAACACCGGGTTTCACTCGTACCGCTCGATCGTATTCACCAATTTCCCCCGCACCGGCATTCCCGATATCTACCAGTCGTACTCTGAGTTCGAACAGTATGTGCAAACCCTGATTGAGACCAAGAGCATTGATAACGCCAAGAAAATCTGGTGGGATCTGCGCCCGCACCCGCTGTTTGGCACCCTGGAGGTGCGAGTCTGCGACATCGCCACCAAGGTTGATGAAGCCATTATGTTGGCCGCGTTCGTGCAGGCCATTTTTGTTAAGATCTACACGCTGTTCCGCCAGAATCAGACCTTCCGGGTCTACAATCGCTCGCTGATCAACGAGAACAAGTGGCGCGCCGCCCGCTATGGACTCGACGGCAAGCTGATTGACTTTGGCAAGAAAGCGGAGCTGCCCGCCCGCGCCCTGATGCTGGAGCTGCGCGAGTTTGTCGAAGATGTTGTCGATGATCTTGGCTCGCGCGCTGCCGTCGATTACATTTACACAGTTCTCGAGCAGGGCACCAGCGCCGACCGCCAGCTCAAGACCTACGCCGAGACCAACGACCTCACCGCCGTTGTCGATCAGCTCATTCGCGAAACCATGGAGGGCGTGCCGATGGATCTTCCCGCCGAAGAAGCAACCGCCTAGCCCGAATCTAAATCGCCGGCGCCCAGGGATTAGCT
>JACCRK010000371.1 GCA_013813565.1 Herpetosiphonaceae bacterium | reverse complement strand
ACCCCGCGCCCACGGTAATGATCCCGTCCATCACCATCTGCTCTGGAGGTGAACCCGACTGGAACTCCCCAATCGTGGTCAATAGCAACGTTGCTTGCATGGAATAGATAAAGCTCTGCATATCATGCAGAAACCGCAGGGACGTTATCACCCCATTGTCGTCGTCCAGTCGGCTGGGCAGCCCATCAACCACGACCAGTGTGGCCTGGTGGCGACGGATCTCCTGGCGCATGTAGGTGAGGAGTCCCTGCCACCCATCGGCTTCAAAGACGTTGTACATGCTGAAGTACACGAGGTTCTGGCCAATACTGTCCGGATTGAAAAACTGAAAGGACTGCAAATAGGCAAACATTTGCGCGTGCTGTTCAGCGAAGAGTGAGAGATAGAGAACCCGTCCGCCGGCGGCGACCGTGTTGAAGCTGACCTGATTGACGAGAATTGTTTTTCCCATCCCGGTAGGGCCAACAAGCATATAGGTGCCGCCGACAAAGAGACCACCATGGAGCAGGTGGTCAAGGCCGTCAATCCCGGTTGGCATCCGGCGTAAGGGTGCCACACGAAGCGGAAGGTCGGTCATATAGTATCCTTCAGCACACATTGATGGACATGTCCACCCGGCGAGATCAAAAGTATGGAGATCAAGCACAGGATGTGCGTGTACCATATATACTAGCATAATCAGCGGCGGAGGGTGCAAATGCGGTGACCCGCACCCTCCCAGTGTACACTTCTCGGAGCATCACGACAAGGTAGTACCATGCAGAGGGCATTCTCAACCAGCCCCATGACGTTCCTGGGCGGCTTTGGGGAAGCATGTCCATTCGGCGAAAAAGGGCCACTCAACGTCATTCTGGCTCCAACTATTGTGAAAAAGGTAGAAACGTTGTCTATCGCATGGACGTTGATAACAGGCGTCATACCATTTCTGCCAGGGTCATTGGTTCTCCCAAGTTCTTGGTGATCGGAACAGCGTATACGTGCTGGCTATGCCAACTTCATTTTCTGTCCATCGCTTTGTGACGAAATTGCTCGGGTTTCCCCGCGCTGGTGGTGTTACCGCCGTCGCGGTTGACACCATCAGCGTGCTCGTCTCACGTGTCACACGGTCGAAACGGGCCTGCTGTCCGCAACCGCCAACCCCGCCTGCCGGATGGGACACCATTAATCTGTGAGCTGGCGCAGCACCGGAGTCGCATTTCAGAGCGGTACTAACCGTTCCAATGGCCTGAATCCCTGGTGAGTTAACGAGGGAATTTACTTTTAGTCCCATCATGGGTCTCCACGCGATGAACGAGCAAAAACCGACCGCACCGGATGCCCCAGGAGACACGAAACGATGCTGAGCCAGAGTATCAGACGGCATACGATACGGACGATCCGTTCCTGATATCCTCGGATGGGACTCGTAAGCCCAGGATCGACGTCGCGGTTATGGGCCGCCATGTCCATGTGACCATATCACGCGTTTGTACCGACACTCTGGGCGCAGGGTGGACGGGGACCGCACGGTGGTGACGTTCCGGGGGTTCAATGACCGCCCGCTGAATCGCGATCTGGCGGCGATCGGTGCGCGGGTTCGCGCGCGCCAACCCCGGCTGCCGGATAGGACACCGTTAATCTGCGCGCTGGCCCAGCACCGGGGTCGCAGTGCAGAGCGGCATGAGCCGTCCCACTAGCCTGAATCCCTGAACACGAATCTTGGGTTTTGGTCTATAATGCCCGCTAGGATTCACGCCCCTTTTGTTCGTCCGTCCTCGGTGCTTTTCACGCAGCGGTGGGTTTCGTGTGGAGGTTTCTATGGCTAAAAAAACGCGAGGAAAACAAAATCACCCCCGCCGCCCTCCTGGCCGCTCGGACTCGTCTGATCCGCTCCAGCAGGGGCTACGGGCGTTTCAGGCGGGTCGTTTTGCTGACGCGATTGCCTGGTGGACTCCGCTTGTCGCCAGTCATCAGCAGGTTGCGGCGGCGCTGGCCCAGGCGCATTTTCGCGCTGCGCTGCAGCCGCAGGCGCTTGCCAGCCAGGAGATCCATCTCCAAACCGCGATGCGCCTGCTCCCGCATAATCTGCGTTTTCCGTATCAGCTTGGCCTCCTGCTCCACCAGGCAAACGACCTGCCCCGCGCCATTCAGTGGTATCGTACCGTATTGGCCCGCGACGCTGCCTGGCCCCATGCCGGACTGATGGTGGCACTCGCGGAGCTCGAGCAGAATAGCACGGTGGATCTGACCACGCTGCCCGGCACCACGCCCACCATTCTGGCCGAGTGTGCGCCGGTCCAGTCACTGCTGCGCCATCAACCCCTCAATCTCGCTGGTGATGGTCCCCGTGAGCGGTTTTGGCGCGGGCTGGCCGCCATTCGAGCTGGCGATGGCTCCGCATCTGTCGAGCTAGCGGACCATCGGGCGCTGCCATCGGCCACGGCGATTGTGATTCGGCGCTATTACGCCGGGGTTGCCGCAGCCCAACAGGGCGATTTTCAGACCGCCCTCCATGCCTGGCAGCATGGTGGGTCCGAGCGCTTTAATCCGCCCTGGCGTCGCACGAATACGATCGCCGCCCTCCAGCGCTATCTGAGCGCCGCCCAGACCGACGGCAGCCTGGATCGAACGGCAGATATCGCCCTCCAGGCGCTTGATCTGGCGGCAGAGAATGGTGGCCTGGCGGAGACAGTGCTGCAGATTCTTGATCAGGCGGCCTATGCGGCGGCGACAGACGCCAATTGGGAGCGCGCCATCGCGTGTTGGGATGGCGCACGACGGCTGCTGGCTACCCGCAGCGGCCTGGGATCGCCGCGCCCGTTTCATCATAACCTGGCCCTGGCCTATGAAGCCCAGGAACAATGGACTGCTGCCGCCGATGCCTGGCGGGCAATGCTGCGCACTCGTCCGCGGGCCACTGCCCAGGAGGCCAACGCCCCGGCGCTGCCCGGTGAATACAGCGATGCGCATTGGGCCTGGGTGCGGGGGCGGATTATTGCGTGCTACACGCATGCTGGCACCCCCGGTGAGGCCGTCACGCTCTTTCGCCAGACGCTCAAAACCGACCCCAATGATCTTGAGACTCGGCTCCAACTGGTTGATGCCCTGCTTGGCAATGCGCAGGAGCAGGCCGCGCTCAATGAGCTAGGCCGCATCCTCAAGATCGATCCCAATCACATCGAGGCGCAGCTACGTCGCGCTGGCATGCATCTGGCCCGCAACGAAGTCGTCGCGGCGGAGAAACGGGTTCGGGCGGTGTTGCAGCAGGCACCAGGCTCCGAGCCAGCCCGGCGCTTGTTAGCCAAGATCGTATTAATCGGCGGGACGAACTGGATGAACATGGGCCGCTATCCCGAAGCTCGCCGCTGTTTTAGCGAAGGTCAGCAGGTAGATCCGCACAATTACGAGTTTCCGCTCAATCTGGCGCGGGTCGCCATCGATCTGCACGACCTTGATCAGGCCAGGCTGTTGCTGGCGCAGACGCTGGAGTTAGGTGCCACCAATCCGCAGGTCTATATCCTGGTGATTGATTGTTGGGTCCAGGCGGGTACGATTGACGAGGCGCGGGCGGTGGTTGAGCGGGCCAAAACAGCGCTGGCGGTGACCGCCGATTTCTATGTTACGGTGGCGCTGATGATCCTGAGTCGAACCTTGCCGCCGCCAGCACCGATGTTCTTCTTCAATGCCGCTCCGCCGCCGCCCTTCACCACGCCACCGATGACCCCGGTGACGCGGCTGATGATGGACATTCTGGAGCTGGCCGTGGCGATCCAGCCGAATGATCCCGAGACCTACTATCACATTTCGGATTCGTTTGTTGCCGATCGCCCAGACATTGCGCTGCCCTATGCCGAGCGGGCTGTCCAGCTGACGCCCGAGGATCCTGAGGCGTTGATCACGCTGGGGCTGGCCATGGGCCTGCTGAATCAGATTAAAGAAGCGAAAAAGATTTTGCGGCGGGCATCAGCTCAGGCCCGCCTCCTGGGCGAACCTGAGCTGATGCGGCGGGCGGAACAGCTCGCACGGCAGGTCGGAACTCCCGGCTTGCGCTCGTCATTGTCGATGGCCCGCATCGTTGATGCGCTTGGGATTGATTTTGGAGATATGGGATTTTAGCCCGATGGCGCACGAGTGTTTGTGAGGGTTTTTCATGCCACCTGTCTATGGTGATCCGTATGCCGTGCTTGGCCTGACGCGCAGCGCAACGGCGGCTGAGATTAAGCACGCCTACTTTGCGCTGGTCCGCACCTATCCGCCGGAGCGCGAACCCGCAATGTTTAAGCGGGTGCGGGCGGCCTATGAGCGCTTGCGCGATCCCCAACAGCGGATTGAGGCGGATATGCTGCTGTTTGAACGCTGGCCCGCTTCTGATCGAACGCGCCGTGCCAGCACGCTGGATCTGACGCTGCAGCACGCTGATATCATTGCCGCCGCTCGCAGCCTGACCGATCTCAGCCGCAGTGATTGGCGCGATGTGTTTGAACCGGTGAAGATATAGGAATGGCAGTATTTTCCCTTTTCCGCCCGATCCAACGCTGGCTGGCTGGCCATGCCGGGCCAGCGACTCCCCAGAGTCCGCAGGATGGCTCCTCCCAGGAAGTGCTCCAGCGCCTGGTGGCGATTGAACAGCAGCTTGGGGCATTGCCGCAGGCCGAGGGTCTTGATGCAACGCTGGCCGCCCTGGAAAAACAGCTTGGCCGGGTTGGCCGCGAGCAGCTCAAAGCCAATGCCCTGGTCCAGACCCAGGCGGACCGCTGGGCGGAGGCGCTAGAGGCCCTGCAATCCGCTGATCAGCGGCGTGATGCGGACATTGTGCGCCTGCGCGAACAGGCTCAGAGGGGCCAGGCCCAGACTCGCCTGGAGCTGATCCAGGCGATCCTACCCGCCATTGATGGCCTGGATGAAGCGGTTCGCGCTGGTGAGACGCTGCTGGCCCAGCCGGTGGTGCCAGCGGCCCCCAGCTTCTGGGAGCGGCTGCGCGGCGACCACCCGGTGCCGCCGGAGCCGTTGCGGGAGACGATGGGGGCCTGGATCGCTGGTATTCGCCTTGTGCGCCAGCGCCTCCTTGATGTGCTAGCGGCGGACGGTATCCAGCCGATCAGCGCCCAGGGCCAGCGCTTTGATCCCTATCAGCATAGTGCCATTGGGGTGGTGCCAAGCGATTCGGGCTGTCCGCCGGGGACAGTGGCGAGCGAGCTGCGGCGCGGCTATCAGCAGGGCGAGCGGATCGTGCGGCTGGCCGAGGTTGTGGTTGCGAAACAGATGCATGCATAGCCCATGAGGAGCGAAGAATGATTATCGGAATCGATTTAGGGACAACATTTTCGGCCATCGCCATGGTGCGCGATGGACTGCCAGTGCTGATCGCCCATGCTGATGAGCGGATTATGCCATCGGTGGTTGGCCTGACGGCTCAGGGGGCGCTGGTGGTGGGAACTCCGGCCCGCAACCAGTATGTGTTTGCCCCGGAGCAAACGATTCGCTCGATCAAACGGCAGATGGGTCAGGAGACCCGCGTGGCGCTGGGCGAGCAGACCTACACGCCCGCTGACATTTCTGCCCTGATTCTGCGGGAGCTGAAGCGCCGGATTGAGGCCCACGTCGGCCAGCCGGTTGATCGGGTGGTGATTACGGTCCCGGCCTACTTTTCCGATGCCGCCCGTCAGGCCACCCGCGAGGCTGGCGAACTGGCGGGCTTTGTGGTTGAGCGGATTATCAACGAGCCAACGGCGGCGGCCCTGGCCTATGGGCTGGATCAGCGCGCTGAGCAGCAGCTGGTGGCCGTCTATGACCTGGGCGGTGGGACGTTTGATGTATCGATCATTGAACTTGATGCGGGCGTGATCGAGGTGCGCGCCAGCCATGGCAATACCCAACTGGGCGGCGATGACTTTGATCAGCGCCTGGCGGAGTATTTGGCCGTGGGCTTTGAGGCCGACCATGGCGTCGATCCGCGCAGCGACATCCGGGCCTGGGCCAGGCTGCTGCGGGCGGCGGAACACGCCAAGATCGCCCTTTCCAGCCAGCCCTTTGTCCAGGTTCGTGAGGAATATTTGGTCAGCCAGGCCGGCGCTCCGCTGCACCTTGATCGGGAGATCTCGCGGGCCGAGTTTGAAGGCTTAATCGCGGATCTCGTCGAGGGGACGCTGGAGTCCTTTGATGCAGCCCTGAACGATGCTGGACTGAACGTTGAAGCGCTGGATCGGATCATCTTTGTCGGCGGCAGCACCCGCATTCCGCTGGTCTGGCAGATGGTCGCGGATCATACGGGGATTGAGCCGGAGACAGAGATCAATCCCGATGAGGCCGTCGCGCTGGGTGCGGCGATTCAGGCCGCGATTATTGCGGGCGAACCGCTCGATACCATTCTGGTTGATGTCACGCCGCACTCGTTGGGTATGGAGATTGCCAACTGGGAATTTGGCCATCTGGTGCCAGATTGCTACAGTGTTATTATCCCGCGCAACACGACGATCCCGACAACCCGGTCCGAAGTCTACTCGGCGATCACCCCGGATCAGACGGCGATAGCGATTAAAATCTACCAGGGCGAGCATCCCGTGGCCTCGCAGAACATGCTCCTGGGAGAATTCCTGATCGATCATCTGCGGCCTGAAGTGGCGGGCCAGCCGCCGCGAGTCACGGTCCAGTTCGATTTTGATATCAATGGCATTCTGCATGTCGCGGCGGTGGATCGGGGCAGCGGGAAAGAGTGCCGGATCAGCGTCAAGGCCGCCCACGCCCAGCTGACGCCCGCCGATATCGCCCACAATCGGGCCGCGCTGGATGCCCTGGAGCTGGAAGGCGGAGATGATGCGAGCGCTGGGGCTGGCCCGGTCAATCTGGAAGCGCAGGGACTACTGGCCCGCGCCCGCCGCGCGCTGATCAACAGCCAGAGCGATCAGACGGCCCTGGCTGAGGCCATTGCCACCCTGGAGGTCGCCTTGCGGCATGGCGATCATGACGCCATCGAGACGAACGTTGAATCGCTGATCGACCTGATCTATGATCTTGAGGACGAATAGGAGAGCACTAAAAAGTCGGGGGCAGCGCTCAATGGTGGTGGCGTAGCCCGGCGTTCGTTCTCGCCAGACCGGAGTGCTGATCGCGGCGGTAGCGGCCCGGGTGCCCCCGGGTTTTTAGTGCTCTCCTATCCAGAGATTCATACTGTGTACCATTCCAATGTGCTGTACCACATACGGTGGAGTTCAGTGCGTGAATGGTGGTAGAACCCCCAATAGCAGGAGGATTTGATGCAGATTCTCAAGTCCATGTTCAAACCGACGACCCACGTTCGCGTCCTCCGTGCGGCGATGATCTGCGGCCTGGCCGTGGTCGCGGTGCTGACCAGTTGCACACGCGAACGTCCGACTGCGCCGCCTGGGGGCATGGAGCACCTGGAGTACTTCGGGTTTTCGCTCGTGGATGTCGGCTGGGACGATCCGTTGGACACAGTCCCAAAGACCACCTATACCGATGAAGTCGCGGCGTTTTCCAACATCGCCGACGTCCTCGTCGTGAGTCCGACGCAGACCATTGTGCCGCGCATGCAGCACTTGATGGACCAGGAGCTGAAGACTGTTCTGCATGTGAACGAGATCTTCTTCATATACGCCGGTGTCGGCGGCCCGAGCGGAGCACTCTACGACCTTCGTCCAGACTATCAAGCCCGATGGAACGACTTTGTGGGGACGAATCAGCTCACCGTGAACCACGCGATGGTTCAGGCGTTCTATGTGGGTGAGGAACCCACCTGGAACAGCATCACCTATGCGGAACTGAAGGCTGCCACGGATCTGATCAAGGCAACGATCCCACAGGTTCCGGTTCTGGTTATCGAAGCCTACCCGATGGTGGACAGCATCCAGGTGCCCACGAGCGTGGATTGGCTGGGGTTCGATCACTACTTCATCCCCGATCCGCAGCACAACGTCCAGTTCTTGAACGAACTGGATGTACTCAAAGCCAAGCGGTCGACGGCAGCGCAGAAGATCGTGCTGGTGATGGATGCGCACTACATCCAGGAATTGCATGGCGACTATGCGGGATTAACCGAAACGGGCATGAAGGATGTTGCCACGAGCTACTTCAATCTGGCGGCCTCGGATCGTGATGTGGTGGCCCTGATTGGATATGCGTGGCCAGGCGGATTCGATGCCCCCCATGCGCAGGGTGCGCGGCAACTGCCGCAGAGTGTCAGAGATGAGTACGCGCGGATCGGAAAGCTGATCACGGGGAAGTAGAGGTATGGTACCAATGTATGACAATGTCAAGGGCCGCTTGGACGCGCGCTGGCTGGGTGGGAAATCAAAGATTTCCCGCACAGCAGCGCCACCGCACGCGCACGCGTGCGGCTATGATCTGCGATTGTACTGAATCCTTACGCAGCAGCTGGTCGGCGTCGCTGCGTCCGGGCACGGTTCGGCGGATCAGCGTGTACCCAGGGATTCAGGCCATTGCGAAGAGCAAAACCCCTCTCAAGTAAGACGTCCATGATCGCGTATACGTCCGTGGTATCGCCAAGAGTGTCTGAATCGGAGGGTCTGCTCGATACCGGATGGGTCAGCGTTAATCTGCGCGCTGGCCCAGTACCGAGATCTCATTTCAGAGCGGCATGAGCCGTCCCACTGGCCTGAATCCCTGATCAAAAGAGTATTCTTACAACACCAGCGAAATGATGAAGGAAAACTGCTGGTACATCGTATCAGCAGTTCCGCCATGAGGAGCGGAGGTGTGAAAGTTCTCTCAATGCGACTATACTCATCCGACACTTATCTTTCCATCCATCAAGAGTCCTACAGAAGACGCGTATGCTATCACCCCAATGGGTGAGATAGGCAATGTTTGTCGCAGAGCTACCAACCACACGCGGGCTAGAATGGTCGCTCAGGGTGCATACGGGTCAGAAGGTGTGACGGTGCAATCCAGCGTCACCGATAGGAACTGTTGCTTGCTGACACCACACGCTGAGTATAGCCGGAGTACTCATTAAAAACAGTAAAAAACCGTGCAGATTCAGAGCAGAACCGATGCATGGAGTCGATGAATCCGGCTGCCCCTATAGATGATGCCATACTGGATAGCGTGATTAAGACCCAGCATCGTCCGCAATAAAGTGCTGTCCTGAAAAGTATAC
>JACCRK010000287.1 GCA_013813565.1 Herpetosiphonaceae bacterium | reverse complement strand
CCGCCCTACAGCTGCGTGATTCCGTGGCGGCGCCGATGATTGTGGAGGGCGGGTCTCCGTACCCGCCTGCGACCGCCGATAGGCCAGCCATCTCTCGCTGAAAGGAACGTATGCAGCTTTTTCTGATCCGCCACGGCGAATGTCTTGGCCAGTGCGATCCCAGCTACGCCCGCGACCCCGATAGCCCGCTGTCCGCGCTTGGACACGCCCAGTCCCGCCAGGTTGCGAGGCTCCTGCGCGGAATGGGCGTTACCCAGGTGCTGAGCAGTCCGCTGATCCGATCAATGGAGACTGCCAGCCTGATTGTCACGACGCTTGATCTACCCGCCTTCGCGGTGTGGATGGAGCTGCGCGAGGGTTTCAGCCACACCCATCGCGGCGCTGGTGCCGCCACGCTCAGGGAGCACTTTCCTCTAGCGATGCTGCCGGAGGAGATAACTGACTCGGGCTGGGACCACGGCAATGATACGTATCCCGGCTGGGACCTGCGCTGCCGCCAGATTGTTGATCGCTTGCGACTAAGTTTTGGTCCGACCGACCGCGTGGCGCTTGTAACCCACGGTGGCCTGGCCAACTACCTGCTCCATACGCTCCTGGGAATCCCGGCTGCCACGCCGCAGTGGTTTGAGCTGAACAACTGCAGCCTTAACGTGATCCGACTTGTGCCCGATCCCGTAGCCGAGCGCCCTGACTGGCCGCTGTACCCGCCAGTGACGGTGGAGATTCTGTCGCTCAACGATAGCAGCCATCTGGTCGATATAGCTTCGGCGCTATGATCCCTGGACTACGCCGGATCAGTCGAAGCGGTCGGAGCTAATCCCGCCTTCGTGCCGGGTACCCGCGTGCGGGTGTCGTGGCCTTCGTGGATCAACTGGTCGAAGCCTTTCTGAATAGTGTCTGAGGTGCCTATGCCGCGAATTCACTCCGCGCTCAACCCACGCTCGGCCGAGTATGCCGAGAACCGTAGCGCGATGGAGACCCTGGTCGATGAGCTGGAGCAGCGCCAGGCGACGGTGCGGGCCGGCGGCGGCGAGCGCGGCGCGGCCAAATTTCGCGCCGCCGGCAAACTGCTGCCCCGTGAGCGCGTCGAGCTGCTGCTCGATCCGGGCACGTCGTTTCTGGAGCTGTCGCCGCTGGCCGCCTGGGATATGTACAACGACGAGTCGCCGGGCGCCTCGCAGATCACCGGCATCGGCGTGGTGAGCGGCACCGAGTGTCTGATCGTGGCCAACGATGCGACGGTCAAGGGCGGCGCGGTCTACCCGATGACGGTGCATAAATCGCTGCGGGCGCAGGCCATCGCCGCCGAGAATCAGCTGCCCTGCATCACCCTGGTGGAGTCGGCCGGGGCCAATCTGCTGTATCAGGCCGAGTTTTTCGCCGACATCGGCGGGCGCGGCTTCGCCAACCAGGCCCGCATGTCGGCGGCGGGCATCCCGCAGATCGCGCTGGTCTTTGGCTCGTCAACCGCCGGCGGCGCGTATGTGCCGGGCATGAGCGACTACGTGGTGATGGTCCGCGACCAGGCCAAGGTGTTTCTAGGCGGGCCGCCGCTGGTCAAGATGGCGACCGGGGAGATCGTCGATGATGAGACGCTCGGCGGCGCGACGATGCACGGCAGCGTCTCCGGCGTCAGCGACTACACCGCCGCCGACGACGCCGACGCGCTGCGGATTGGCCGCGAGATTGTGGCCCAGCTCCACCGCCGCAAAGCTCTGGCCGAGCGCCGGATCACGCCCGAGCCACCGGCCTACGACCCCGACGAGCTGCTCGGGGTGATCCCAGCCAACCCGCGCACGCCCTTCGATATGCGCGAGATTATCGCCCGCACGGTCGATGGCTCGCGCTTTTTCGAGTTCAAGCGCGACTATGGCCCGACCCTGATCGCCGGCCACGCCCACCTCGACGGCTACCCGGTCGGCATTCTGGCCAACAACGGCGTGCTGTTCGCTGAGTGCGCGGTCAAAGCGGCGCAGTTTATCCAGCTCTGCAACCAGTCGCGCACGCCGATCGTGTATCTACAAAATATCACCGGCTTTATGGTTGGCACAAAGTACGAGCGCGAGGGCATCATCAAGCACGGCTCGAAGATGGTCAACGCCGTGGCGACCTCGACCGTCCCGCAGTTCACCGTGATCGTCGGCGGCTCGTACGGGGCCGGCAACTACGGCATGTGCGGCCGGGCCTACGACCCGCGCTTCCTGTGGTCGTGGCCCAACTCGCGCATCGCCGTGATGGGCGGTGAGCAGGCCGCCGGGGTGCTGGCGATCGTCCAGGAGGAGCGGGCGCGGGCCAGAGGCGCCGAGCCGGACCGCCAGCAGATCGAGATGATGCAGCTGATGACCCGCCAGAAGTTCGAGCAGGAGGCCTCGCCCTACTACGCCACCGCCCGGCTCTGGGACGATGGGATTATCGACCCGCGCCACACCCGCCGGGCACTCAGCATCGGCCTGTCGGTGGCCCACAACGTCGACTGGGTCTCGCCGGGGCCGCCCAACTATGGCGTGTTTCGGATGTAGCGCAGCGAGAAATCGCCGAGTAGACATCCTTCGGCGGCTTTTATCCGAAGATATAGAGAGGAATTATCTACAAGGAGGTTACTATGAATCGCGATATCTTGCGTCAAATTGTCAACGTGATCGCCCTGATCGCCATGATTACGGTCAATGTTCTCGCCAACGCCCTGCCGATCAACGGCCAGAACAGCGGCGCGATCTCCGACCGCTTTCCGACCCGCTTCACGCCCGCTGGCTACGTCTTTTCGATCTGGGGCCTGATCTATCTGGCCCTGATCGCGTTCGCCGTCTACCAGGCGCTACCGGCCCAGCGCGAGAATCCGCTGCTGCGGCGAATTGGCTGGCTGTTTGCGGTCAGCTGTGTGCTCAATCTGAGCTGGCTGTTTAGCTGGCACTACAACCAGTTCCCGCTCAGCATGGTGCTCATGCTCGGGCTGCTCGCCACGCTGATCGCAATCTACATCGGCATTCGCAGCACCGACAGCGGCGTCTCGCGGCCGGACCACTGGCTCATCCGCATTCCGTTCAGCATCTATCTCGGCTGGATTACGGTCGCCACCGTCGCCAACGCCTGCATCGTGCTCTACGACGCCGGCTGGAGCGGCTTTGGCATCAGCGCCGAGGTCTGGGCGATGCTTCTCGTTGTGGTCGGGCTGGCGATCACGGCCTTCATCAGCGTTAAGCTGGGCGATGTCGCCTATGGCCTGGTGATTGTGTGGGCCTATATCGGGATTGTGGTGCAGCAGAGCGATGCCCTGCTGGTGGCCGTTGCGGCCGGGATTGGCGCCGCCGTGGCCGCGCTGCTGGTGGTGATCGCCTACTTCCGCAGCTCGTCGCGGTTTCGCCAGGCGGCGGCGGAGGGGTAACTGTATGGCGGGTCTCCATATCCGCCGTCTAAAACACCGAACGCCGGAGCCAGCCCAGCTGACTCCGGCGTTCGCTTTAATCTACTCCTGGGGCAGATCTAGCTCGCTCAGCCGGACGGTTTTGCGGGTGCCGAACTTGATCGTCTTCTGGCCGGCCGAGGTCATCTCGCCCTTCTGCTGCAGGTTCTCGATCTCGGTCTGCATCGT
>JACCRK010000276.1 GCA_013813565.1 Herpetosiphonaceae bacterium | reverse complement strand
CGCTGTCCTCCTGATAGGCCCCGACCACGACCGTGTCGCCGGAGATCGCCACACTCACGCCGAAGTTGTCACCGGCCCCGGTATTGGAGGCCTTAAGATAGGCCTGTGGGGTCCAGGTGGTGCCACTTCGGGTGAACACATACGCCGCCCCGGAATTTCCCGCGCTATTATTGGTCTGATCGCCGCCCACGCCGGTGGCTGCGCTGTCCTCCCGATAGGCCCCGACCACGATGGTGTCGCCATCCACTGCCACACGCCAGCCGAAGTTGTCGTTGGCGTCGGGATTGGTGGCTTTAAGATAGGCTTGCTGCGTCCAGGCGGGTGCCCCCTGGGCGTCGCTCCGGGTGAAGACATACGCCGCTCCGGCACCGGAGGCGCTATTATTGGTCTGATCGCCGCCCACGCCGGTGGCTGCGCTGTCCTCCTGATAGGCTCCGACCACAACCGTGTCGCCATCCACTGCCACACTCCAGCCGAAGATGTCACCGGCCCCGGTATTGGAGGCTTTAAGATAGGCCTGCTGGCTGGGGGGGAGCATAGCCTGGATGGCATGCCAGTCGGCAGCGGCCAGCCCGGCCGGCGGGGCGGCGTGGCTCGTTGGCGGTCGGGTGGCGGCGCTGAGCAGGAAGCCCCCAGCCAGCACCATAAGCACGAGGCCCAGACACATGACGGTGCCGTGCACGCGTGCGGTCAGGGCGGGTGAACCGGATGAATGCTGACGCGGCAGCACGGAATCCTGCATTGTTCGAGCCAGGACACCCTGGGTAATCTGTCGTCGTACACGCATTGAAATTCTCCATACCAATTATGATACTGATCGTGCGCTGAGGATATCACGACAGTGAGAAGGGATCGTGAAGTGATTGTGAAGTGCCTACGGGGTGGGCTTGGACACACCACATGTCCTGCCGGTGGGAAGGTATTCCCGCTCGAAACTACGCTCAGCCATGTACATCCTATGATGCGTTTTAAGCCTTTAGAAAGACGTAAATACGTCGATAGGCCTGTGGGACTATACCTTCCCATATGTGAGACACCTGCTGTGGCCAAGTCCACCTACGGGGGGAGCGATGGCAGGAGGGGATGCTGCTGAAAGGACTGCTCTGTCCCGTTATCTCCGCGTGGTTCGCGTAACAAACGCGCGAACCATGGGCCACACCGCTGACTACCGCCCGGTCCACACCCCCTGGAACCATCACATGGGAGCCGGATTGGGAACGTTGATCGGAGGCCAGCGCCTGGTAGGCATGACTGGTGCGCTGAGACCCCTATCGGTACGGTGACCAGCCTGCCGACCCGGGCCCTGGCGCGCCGCCTGGAAGGCGGGCACCACCAACTCAGCGGTCACGGTCGCGGCCGCCGCCCAGCCAATCACCGCGCGTCCACCCAGGTCGAGCACGCCCGCAGATGCAGATCGCCTTCGTTGGTGGCTTGGAATAATCGCATTCTGGGACAGAGCATGCGACCCTCGCCATCGATCTTCATCTACTGTCCTACAAGGTATACTTTTCAGAACACTGCCATGACCAGTCACTTGACGGGTTCCCTTTTATGTTCCATAATGTATTCCGCAAAAGCCTTGAGACTTTAGGGAACACGGGGAGGACCGTATGGCGCTGATCGGGTACGCACGGGTGAGTTCGGTTGGCCAGAGTCTGGCAGTCCAGCTAGACAAGCTCCAGGACTGCGATCCGATCTTCCAGGAAAAACGGAGTGGCACGTCTGACAACCGACCCCAGCTCGCGGCCTGCCTGCAGTATGTCCGGCGCGGCGATACCCTGGTCGTCACCAAGCTCGATCGTTTAGCGCGCTCGACCTTGCACCTCTGCCAGCTTGCTGAGACCCTCCACCACAAAGGGGTGGCGCTGCGGGTTCTCGACCAAGCGATCGATACCAGCGACGCCACTGGCCGGCTCCTCTTTCATATGCTCGGGGCGATTGCCCAGTTTGAAACGGAAATCCGGGCCGAGCGCCAGCTGGATGGCATTGCCAACGCTCGTGCCCGCGGCATCGCCTTTGGCCGCCGGCCGGCCTTGACCCCGGAGCAGGTGACCGAGCTGCGACAGCGCCGCCAGCAGGGCGTGCTGATCAAAACCCTCATGGCCGACTATGGCCTAGGCAAAACCGCCCTGTACCGCTACCTTAATGGAGTGGAACTATCCGCTGTCGATGGAGATGCTGCTGCTGGTGGTTTTCGTGTTCACGCCGCGCTGACGAGCGGCGCTGATACTGCTATACTCAGCACACACTACGATCAGGAGGATCACCATGACCACCGTTGATTTAGCGGTTGCCCAACAGCAGCTGCAAGCCTTAACTGATGAAGCCGCGCACGGCCATGACGTCATTATTACCCGGGCGGATGGGAGTGCCTTTAAGTTAGTTCCCGTGGTCACGGGGACACCCCGTTTTGGTAGCGCCGCCGGAAAAATCACCATGCGTGATGATTTTGATGCGCCCCTCGATGAGTTTGAGGAGTACTATCGATGAGGTGTTTGCTCGATACGCATACCTTCTTGTGGTTTATCGGGCGCCATCCAGCGCTCCCATCAGCTATCCGCGAGCGCATTGAACAGCCCACGACCCTGCGGTTCCTGAGCATTGCCAGCCTTTGGGAAATGGCGATCAAGATCAACGCTGGAAAGCTGGAGATTGGGATGCCATTCCCAACGCTGGTGCATGACCACGTCGTCGGCAATGGGATCATGCTGCTCTCGATCGATGCCGATCATCTCGAGATCTTTTCCCAGCTGCCGCTGCATCATCGTGACCCGTTTGATCGCCTCTTGATTGCCCAGGCGATGACCGAAGGGATGACGCTCTTAAGCCGCGATGGCATGTTTGATCAGTATGGGGTGCAGCGCCAGTGGGTCTAGACAGCGGTCAAACGACAAATCACGCTTCCAAGCCTATGCCTACGCTGAGGGGGAATGCATGACCATGAAGGCCCGGCCACCACTGAGCTATCAACTGCTGATTGTCCTGCTGCGCAGTGATCCCCTCATCTGGCGACGCTGTGTGGTGCCGGGAACGATTACCCTGGGCAAGCTCCACCGCGTCATGCAGGTGGTGATGGGCTGGGCCAACAGCCATCTCCATCTCTTTACGGTGGGCGAGACCAGCTACAGCGATCCCCACTTTGAGCTAGAGGATGCCCTGCCGAGCACCCGCGTGAAGCTGGAGCACCTGTTCCCCGACCGCAGAGGGGGGATGCCGCTGACCCTCCGCTATACCTACGATCTCGGCGATGACTGGGAGCATCTGATCGTGGTGGAGGGCTGGGCCAACGTCCCCTCCGGTGCCTCGGCGATCCGGTGCCTGCATGGCGCCCGCGCGTGCCCGCCGGAAGATTGCGGCGGGATCGGTGGATTCGAGGATCTTCTGGATATCCTGGCCGATCCGCAGCATCCCGAGCATACGCGCATGCGCATGTGGGTCGGCAAGGAGTATGATCCCGCCCGCTTTGACCTGGCCGCCGTCAACCAGGCCCTCGCACGCCTGCGCTAGCCTAAGGAGGTCAATCATGGCGCGGAGGTCCACCCCCCGCTACTGGCTGAGCAAACGTGCGCAGCGGAAAACCGGGTATCCGCTCGCCACCATCGCCTACGACGACCCTGATGTGAGCACCGCCACTAAGGTTGTGGTCGGAATTTCTCCCACGGCCAGCGAGACAGCGCCAGGCACCCTCCAAACGTGGTTCAGCACGGGACAGGATCTTCGGGCGGATGATACCATCACCATCGCGATCCTGACATCTTTGAATGAGCACCAGATCGTCCGAGTCACCATGCTCGATCAGCTGCTTGGCTGTCCGCACGAGGAAGGGATTGATGCCCCCGACTTTTTAGTGGTCTCCATGATTCGCTGTTCCACGTGGGCTCGCTCCAGCACCGCCTGATCGGTGATGCCGGATGTCTCCTCCCCAATGGAGACGACATCGTGGCCAGCGGCACGGAGCGTCTGAATCGCGGCGCGGGGCATGGTTTCATTGGCCAAAAATGCATCAGGCGGCCGCACGGGGATAAAAGGTGGTGTCGTGCATGCACTCGGCGACAAAGGCGAAGACCGCCTGCAAGCCAGCCGGCGGCAAGGACGGATACTGCTCGAAAATCATCGCCGGGGTCCAGCCTTCCGCCAACAGCTGGAGCAGAAACTCGACGCTCAAACGGGTTCCCTTGACCACCGGTTTGCCCACGAGAATGGTGGGGTCGCTGTGGATATAGTCATGCCAGTTCATAGACGTCCTTTCATGGCCCTAAACGAGCAATGCTGTCGCTAGCCGCAATGTGACATACTCAAGCAAGAACGGCGTGCAAACCTGCGCTCTCGGGAGTATCAATCGTTTTTTCTGCACGAAACGTCATCAATTTTGGGCCAGTACGCACGAACGTTGTGACAGAATCGGCAAAAATCAGCAAAAATGATGGTTAACATGCGGTTTTGGTGCCATTAAGAAATTTTATGTCTCGTTGTGGCTGGCGACAGCGTTGCCAATTAAGGGCCAAATTCGCAGCTCTTTTGATTCTACCTCAATCCACATCGTTTATGTTCCTGATGGGCCGCCGGGGTCGCTGCCGCCCGCGGCATCCGGTACAGTTCGGCAGTAGCGTGGCACACTCAGCCACATCATCCCCAACACATACTTGCAATGACTCTGGCCGATGTGTATCATAGGCGCCAACCGCGCTGCTTGCGATCAGTATTTCCGACCATGCTGGTGGGATGACAGCCTGTGGAGTGTGCGCTATGGGGAAACGGCGCCCCAAACTTGATCCCAATGCTCCCTGGGAGCAACTCACCTTGCGGCTCACCTCAGACGAGCAATTTGCCTATGAACGTATTCGTCCCATCGTGCTCTTTGGTGAGTCGCTGTCGGCCCGTGCCGCGGAGACCCAGAGTGCCGAACGCACCTTGCGGCGGCAGGTTGTCGCCTTTGAGCAGGATGGTATGCGGAGCCTGTTCCCCGTTGAAGCACCCCAGGTATTCCGCGAACTTCCCCTCGCCCTCCGCGACATGATTCTCACGCTCCATGCTGATCACCCGCCCATGCGTCCGCATGAGATTGCCACCATCTGTTTCATCCGCACCGGTCGGCATCCCAGTCCCCATACGGTTAAACGGCTCATTGCAGCGGCTCCACCGCGGCAGCAACACCAACGCCGGTTTCCGCTCTACCACCAGATCCCCGATCCCTTTGAGCGCCGACGGGCCATTGTGCGCCTCCATCTCGAAGGCTGGAATCGTAAAAGCATTGCTGGCTATCTGGGCATTAATCGATCAACGGTGTACGATACGCTCCGCCGCTGGTTGGCTGAAGGACTCAGTGGGCTGGCGAACAAATCACGTGCCCGCCGCCCCCGCGTCCGCAACGTCACCTTGCAAGCCATTGAAGCTGTGCGCAAGCTCCAACGCAATCCGCTGCTTGGAGCCTGGCGTATCGCGGCGGCGCTTAAACAGCAAGGGATCCGCCTCAGTCCACGCACCGTCGGGCGGATTATGGCGCGCAATCGTGATGTATATGCGATGAACATGCCCCAACGCACGCCGAAGGTTCCCCAGTCCATGCCCTATGAAGCCAGCCGCCGCCACCAATGGTGGACCGTTGATATTCGGTATATTGATATGCATCAGCTAGGCGGCGGCAACATCTATTGCATCTCGATCCTGGAAAATTACAGCCGTGCCATTATTGCGAGTGCCGTGACTCGCACGCAGGATCTGGCTGCCTACTTAATGGTGCTTTACGCCGCCGTCCACTCCTGTGGTAGTCCAGAAGGGCTGGTCAGTGATAGTGGCAGTGTCTTTCGGGCCAAACGCGCGCAGGCGATCTATCAGGCCCTCGGGATTCGCAAGGACTATATTGCCAAGCGCCAACCATGGCAGTCCTATATTGAAACAGCCTTTGGCGTCCAACGCCGGATGGCCGATTTCCACTTTGCGGAAGCCACGACCTGGGAAGAGTTGGTTGCCGCCCATGACCGCTGGGTGGCCGACTACAACTACCAGGATCACTGGGCGCACCGGGCGCGTCCGGATGAACGGTTCAGTCCTGCCGCCGTGCTGGCGTGGGTACGTGGGCAGCCCCACGAAGAACGCCGGCTCCAGCGCATTTTCTACACGCTGCGCTTTACCCGCCGGGTGGATCGCCACGGGTTTGTCCGCTTCCGACATTGGCGTGTCTATAGTGAGTCCGGGTTGATTGGACACGATGCGGTACTCTGGCTGCACAAAGAAACGTTGACGGTGACCTTCCAGGACCAAGCACTCGCACGCTATACCGTGCAGTACGCCCGACGCTCGCAGGAATTTGAGTCGATTACCAATCCCACCCGCTATACCACCCAATTTCGGTCGCCGCAATTAACCTTATGGGATATTGCCGATAGTGAAT
>JACCRK010000262.1 GCA_013813565.1 Herpetosiphonaceae bacterium | reverse complement strand
TCACGATCTGGCGGGTGGCTGACGGAAGCGTGGAGCGCACAATTCAGGCCGCAGCCGGAGCTGTCCTGAGCCTTGGCTGGAACACCGATGGAACACTGCTGGTTGCTGGTTGTGATGATGGATTTGTACGGCTGTGGGATGCACGCACCGGCGCCTTGATCGCTGAGTATCGCGCTGCCACAGCTGGGTTGGCGATTGAGTGGCGACCGGATGGCAAAGGCTTTCTTTCGTCCAGCAATGATGGCACCTTGGCCGTGTGGAGCGTCCCAAAGTAGGGTGAGTCGTAGGGACAGCAGCGCTATGGGCATCACATGGATAGACGAGCGGCAGCAGGAAGTTCCTGCTGCCGCTCGTTGAAGTGCTGCTTCATGGATGATTGTTCCGTCTAGGCGACGCGGGCGATCCACAGCTGCGGGTTGCGAATCTCCTCCAGGGTTGGCAGCATCTCCGGGCCTTCCCAGACCCGCGCGGCCAGCTCTTTGCCGCCGTGGTCGGCGATGGCGTTGACGAACTTTTCGCCCTGCTCGTACTGCTGCATCTTCAGCGTCATGCCGGTGATGCGGTTGAACAGCTCATCAAACAGCGAGCGGTTAGCCTTGCGCTGGTGCATACGCTGCTCGATGTGGTCGAAGTTGGGCAGAATCTCGCGGCCGACGGCGTTCATGATATGGTTGCTGTAGCCCTCGACCAGCGACATCAGCGCCTGTAGCTCGTTGAAGATCTGGCGCTGGGTCGGGGTGAGCAGCGACTCGATCCAGTGGCTGTCGCCGTCCGACTTGCCCTTGAAGATGCGCTGTAGAAACGTGCCGATGCCGTTACGAATCGTGTCGAGCTGCCCGCCGAGCTCGTTGAAGTAGCGCTGGACCAGCCCGGTGAAGTGCTCGCGCACCCACGGGTAGGCCTCGAACTCATAGGCGTGGGTAGTCTCGTGGAGCGTGATCCACAGCCGGAAATCGTGGTCATCGACGCCGAGCTGGGTCTGGATCAGGCTGATGTTGGGCTCAACAAAGTAGAGGGTGCCAGGATCGGCCTTGGGCGATAGCAGGCTGAGATCATACTGGCCCAGCACCTTGCGCGCCAGCACGCCGACCATCGCGCCAACCTGGGCGCCGACAAAGCCGCGGTTCAGGCTGGTGATGGCGGGGTTGCGGCCGGATTTGCGGGCGGCGCTGCGATACAGCTCCTCGATCGGCTGAAACAGGTGCTCGAACGAGCGCAGGTTGGCCTCGATCCACTCGCGGCGGTCGACGACCTGGACCCGTGAGAGGTTTTCGGGCAGCGTAACGTTGAGATACTCGTCGATCAGCGGCTGGCTCTGGGCCACTTGATTCTCGTAGAGCGTCTGGCGTCCGGCGCGGTCGCGGACCGGGAAGAGCTGCCACTGCGAGACCCGCAGCGCGATCATGCGGGCGATCTTCCAGTCGATCAGCTGCTGCGGTGTGTCGTAGTCGTAGGCGCGGCTTTCTTGCGCGCGGGTTTTGTTGGCGATAAAGCGGGCACCGGCCCCAGCGGCCATGCTAATCAACAGCACGCTGCCCAGCTGCTTAATGTTCGAGGGTTTTTTGGTACTCACGTGGTCGTCCTTTCTGCCGCTGTGCGGCCACGCACAGCAGATATTGTTACAGCATAGCACGATTTATCGGGCGGTGAATGCTAGACGAATGTGAGATTGTCGAGCGACTGCATCACCGCGCCGCGACGCGGACATCGCCAATGCGGCGGGTCACCTTGAGCTCGTCGGTGTGTTCGAGGAAGGCCTGCGCATACTTGCGGGTGGTGCCCCAGGCGTCGCGAAAGGCGGCCAGGGTCAGCGGCTCCGGCCCGGCCAGCTGCGCATCCACCCAGGCGCGCATTGCCTGGTAGGTCGTTGGCAAGAAATAGACCTCGCCGCTGACCCGCACCAGCTGGCCACTCTCCACAATCCAGGCCAGCACTTCGGGGGCGAGCGTGTCCAGCAGCTCGCGGCCTGGGGGCGTGCTCGCCGCCGCCGCCCACTGGGCCAGCAGATCCGCAACCTGGCGGCGCTGGGCGGGCGTGGGGGTTGGGGTGTGGTCGGGCAGGTGCAGCGAGGCCGCGTCATCGACCAGCCAGCCGGCGTGGCGGGCCAGCGCCGCCACATCGTTGAACATCCGGGCCGGCAGCTTCAGGCGCGAGCGCAGCTCCTCGCGGCCCATTCCGCGCCGCAGCGGCCAGCGCTGATGATATTCGTGCAGCAGAGCCAAAATAGTGTGGTGCAAATTCGTCCAGCCCGCTGCACTGATCACGGTCGTAGCTGGCGGGAGCGCTGTCTCCAGCTCCCCCGGCGCCGCGACTGTCGATGCAAGTGAGACGACAACGATCGCGCCATTGTTGCGGCACTCCGCCAGCGCCCGAGCGGCGGTTGCTGGATCGAGGCCGGAGCGCTCGATGGCGCCGCGCCAGTCCAGGGGCTGACCAGCGCCCAGCGCCTGGGCCAGCAGCTCGGCCGGCGTGCCACGGGCCAGCGCCTCCAGGCTGGCGACCACCGCCGGGCGAAAGCGCCGATGGCGGGCCGGGTGGGCGTCGATGATGACCCCGCCGCCGATGGTCTGTGAGGGCGAGGCCCGCCGCACAATGCAGCGGTCGCCGCGCTGCACCGCGATCGCCTGCTCCAGCCGCAGCTGCACCCAGCCGCTCTCGCCAGCGCTCAGCGTCTCGCGGTCGAGCAGCGCGGCGTGGCAGGCGACCTCGGCCGCGCCAACAAACAGGTCCAGCGGATCGTTGTGGCGCAGCGGTGGGGCGGCCGAGGTCAGGCGCAGCTGCACATCAAGCAGGGTGGTTGGCTGGAGCGTGTTGGGGAGCGTCAGCACATCGCCGCGCTGGATCGCGCTGCGCTCGATGCCGCTGAGGTTGACCGCCACCCGCGTCCCCGGCAGGGCGATCTCACGTTTGCTCTGGTGCGACTGCAGCCCGCGCACCCGCCCGCGCAGCCCGCCGGGCAGGATTTCGACCTCCGCCCCGAGCTGGAGCGGGCCATCGAGCAGCGTGCCGGTCACCACGGTGCCAAATCCGCCGATGGTAAAGGTGCGGTCGACCGGCAGGCGGGGCGGCTGGTGGGTGCTGGAGCGGGGCGGGATGCCGTCCAGCAGCGTGTCGAGGGCCTGGCGCAGATCATCCAGCCCGGCGCCGGTGCGGGCCGAGACCGCCACGATGGGCGCGGCGGCCAGCGTGGTGCCGGCCAGCCCGTCGCGGACCTCCTCGGCCATCAGCTCCAGCCACTCGGGGTCGACCAGATCGGACTTGGTCAGCACCACCAGGGCGTGCTCAATCCCCAGCAGATCGATGATATGGCGATGCTCGATGGTCTGCGGCTGGATGCCCTCGTCGGCGGCAACGATCAGCAGCACCGCATCCAGCCCGCCAACCCCGGCCAGCATATTTTTGATAAAGCGCTCGTGGCCGGGCACATCGATGAGGCTGATCTCACGCTGTGAGGGCAAGGTCAGCCAGGCAAAGCCCAGATCGATGGTCATCTCGCGGCGCTGCTCCTCCTCCCAGCGATCCGGGTTGATGCCGGTGAGCGCCTGGACCAGGGTTGACTTGCCGTGGTCGACGTGTCCGGCGGTGCCGATGGTGTACATCGGGCTAGTTTATTCCAGGGATAAAGAACGTATAGAACGTCCGGTTGGGCACTACGGTCTGCACCTGCTTCAGCTCGCCGGTGGGAAAGCGGGCCTGGAGCTCATCGCGGCGCTTGCTATCTTCCTGATTGAGGAGGTAGAGCAGCGGCCGGCCGTTTTCGGGCTCGTGCAAGACATCTTTCTCATAGATCGCGTGGGTCTCGTGCCAGTGAATGTTGCCCATATACACGCTGATGCTGCGGCCCTCCAGCCAGTAGGGCCAGACCAGAATATAGGCATCGTTGCGGTCGAGGCCGCGCTGCTCGTAGGCCAGAATCGCCCCGGCGATCTCGCCGGAGTTGGGCACAAAGCCCTGATACTGGAGATGAAAATCCTTGAAGTAGCGTTCGTAGTTCTGCTGAACGCCCTGCGCCAGCAGCGCCACGACCACGCCGCCGGCCAGCGCCCAGCGGGCCACGCGCACGCGCGGGCGCAGCGTCCAGGCGCCGATGATCCACTCGGCCAGCAGCGCGAGGGGCGCCGCCGCCACCACAAACAGCAGCGGCATGACGATGGCGGCCCTGGGCGTGCTGGGATTTTCGATCGGGAAGGCGATATTTAGCGTTGAGGTCATCAGCAGAATCGGCAGCGCGACAAAGACCATCCACCAGCGCAGCGAGCGCTCGCGAAACAGCCGCCAGAGCAGCAGCGGCACGGCGGCCAGCAGCAGCGTCGCGGTGATCAGATCGACCAGAATATCCTTGGAGACCGCGTTGACCTGGCTGATATCGCCCTCCCAGTTGAAGCCCTTGAACATGCGCAGATTATTGTAGGCAAACACCCCCAGCTTGCAGGCCAGCGGGCTGATCTCCTGCGGCGTTGTGCCGGTCGCGCCGTAAAACTCCTGGCAGACCGTCTGCTCGATCGAGCGCTCTTTATCGGTGGTGCGGGTGGCGACGCGATACCAGAACTGATCGGGAAACTCGATCATAAAGTGGCCCAGCGGCAGGAACAGCAGCGCGGTGGTGGTGACCAGCAGCAGGCCGTGGGCGACCAGCGTGCCGATCGCCTGGGGCGTGTGGCGGCGGCGGTCGAACAGCATCAGCCCAAAGAACGCAATAATCACCAGCGGCACGATCCGAATGCCGATGTAGCCGTACAGGCCAACGCCCAGCCAGATCCCGGCAAGCAGCGCATCGGTGCGCTTGCCCATTCGAACATAGCGCAGCAGATGCCAGAGCACCAGCGCGGCTGGTAGCGGCGCGTAGGGGTAGCGCAGGCCCATGCGGGTTGTGGCCAGCGCCCACTTGCTCATCGCATACAGGCTTGCCGCGATCAGCCCGAGCTTGCGGCCGCCCAGCTCGCGCCCAAGCAGATAGACAATCGGGATGGTGATGGTGCCAATAATGACGTTGCCGAGCTTCAGTGCCATAAAGTCGGGCGGCAGGTTGAACAGCTTGATCAGCAGCGCGATATAGTAGAACTGGCCCGGCTCGCGGCCGGTGTTGTTGGGGAAAAATAGCGGGCGGCCTCCATCGAGGATCTGCTGAATATCCAGCAGCTTCCAGGGGTGGTCCTGGGTCATGTCGTTGGGGGTGTTGTAGAGCCGATGAAACAGCAGCCAGCCGCCAAAGATGGTGATGCCAAGCAGCAGCAGCGCCGCCAGCCGGCTTTTGCGGGTCTCCAGCAGGTCGGCCTGCGGCAGCCGCGGGCGCTCCCACGACCACCACGCGCCGACCCACAGCGCCACCGCGCTCAGCCAGCCAGCGACGTTGCCGCCGGTGATGGTGTTGCCCGAGATCGAGCGCCAGGTGAGGAACGCGATTGAGAAGGCCAGGAGGCTGATGCCAGCCCGGAGCATGAGCTGGGGCAGCGCCGTTGGCTGGAGCAGGCCCAGCCGATCGCGCGCTGGCGGCTGGCGCTCAATACACCAGCCCCAGATGCCCCAGCCAGCCAGCAGGCCCGCTAGAATCAGGGCCGAAAAGACGCGCAGCTCCAGCTGGCGCTGTACCAGCAGCAGCATTCCCAGCCCGGCCAGGCCCAGAATCGCGGGAAGATTGCGGCGAATTGTTTGAGTGTTCATTGTTGTGTTCCCCGACGCGCCTTGAGCAGCACGTTGACAAAGCCGGTTTTGCCGGCGACCGCCGGCCGATCGTTCAGGCGATCAACGCCATGCATCAGTCCGCCCAGCAGCTTTTGCACTGGCCCACGCCGGCCAGTCGCACGGACGAGGTAGGGTGTCAGCGGCACGGCATAGTGGGTGGTTTCTGCCACCGCCTCGATGCAGAGGCCGGCCGCAGCCACCCGCTGCATCAGCTCGCGGGGTCGGTACAGCCGTCGCCGGCCCGCCCACACGCCGAACGCCGCCGAGCGCAGCGGCTCGCCGCCAACCAGCGTCCACAGACGGTTGATCGGGTCCCACCAGAGCGGAAAGTTTCGATGGGCCACGCCGATCGCCAGCACGCCGCCAGGTCGCAGCACCCGCCCCAGCTCGCGCAGGGCCACCCGATCATCGTCGGCCTGCTCCAGCACGTCGGTGACCAGAATGGCGTCGAAGCTGGCGTCGGCAAAGGGCAGTGCCTCGGCAGCGCCGCCAAGGGCATGGTGAGCGCTGTGCTCGCGCCCGGCGCGGCTAGCGGCCAGCTCCACGACCTGCACGCCCGGCTGCGCCCGCAAGGCCTCAGCCCCAGACCCGCAGCTCAGCACACGGTCGCCCACGCCCAGATCCAGCCACTCGATCAGCTGGGCATTGCGCCGGCGCTCGGCTGGATCGCCCTGGCTGTCCAGCGGCTGGGCGGCCGGCCGGCTTGGAAAGCGCACCACCGGCAGGCTGGGCGTCGGCTCCGCATACAGGTGCACAAGCGCTGGCTGGGCGTGGGGTGTGGGCGCAGGCAGGCCAACCATCTCATGCATCAGGGCCTCGTACTCATCGATCGTGCGCTCCATGCTGAAGATCGAGCGGATCGCGGACTGGGGCTTGCAGTAGGCGGCGGGATCTGGCAGCAGCTTGACCAGTCCATCGGCCAGCGTCTGCGGGTTGTGCGGCTCGACCAGCAATCCCATGCCGGTGACGCGCACGACCTCGCGCGCCCCAGGAATGCTGGCGGTCACTAGCGGCGTTCCACACAGCAGCGCCTCGATCTGCACGCTCGGAAAACAGTCAGTGCGGCTGGGCAGGGCAAAGACATCGGCCATAGCGTAGAAGTTAGCCAGCTTTTGCGGGTCCAGAATCAGCCCGACAAACGTAATATGCTCGGCGTAGCGATCGATCAGCGGCTTGCACTTGCCATAGAAATCCTCATAGACGACTTTGTGCTCGCCGGCGTAGATAAAGTGGGCCTCGGGCATCTGCTCGATCACCAGGGGGATGGCCTGGAGCAGATAGTCAAAGCCCTTTTCCTCGACAAAACGCCCGGCAAACCCGACCAGCTTCTTATCGGTCAGGCCAAGCTCGGCCCGCCACGCGGCGACCACCTCGGGCTGTGGCTCGGGGATCTCGGCGGGCGGATAGATGAAGCGCAGCTTGTTGGCGAAGGGCCAGAGAAAATCGGAGTTCTCGCCATAATCCTGGCTGTGGGTGGTGATCCGGCTGGACAGCCCCAGCGCCGCCGTCATCTGGGCGACCATGATCCGCTCAACCGTCTGGTTGAAGCCCCCCTCGGGCATCACCAGATCGCCGTGGTGGGTGAACAGCAGCGGCACATCGTGATAGCGACACAGCCCGGCGATCAGCGACGACTCCAGCAGCGGCGTGTGGATCTGGGCCACATCGCTTTCACGGATCAGGCGATGGGCGACCGCCGGGAAGTCGGGCGAGATCACCCCGCGACTCAGCCGCGCCACGGGCTTCACCCGAACAATCCGCACGCCGTTGTGGTATTCGTCCAGGGCTAAGTCATCGCTGTGCTGGGTGGTGAGCACCGTCACCTCGTGGCCGCGGGCGACGAGTCCTTCCGCAATCCGTTTGGCATAGGCGGTCAGGCCGGTCCAGTGCGGATAATAGTAGGTAAGTGAAGCAATAATTTTCATATTAACTTTCTATCTATTTTTTCAAGAACGCGGCGCATTATAACCGATATTAGCGGCGAGAGGCTAAAGCTCAGGCTGTTTTAGACAGGACTTGTGGGTTCTGCCATCGATCGCTGGGTTTTTATGATTTGCCTCCTGCGGCCCAGCGGGCACCCCGAGCACCTGCGGGAAATCCAGGGGGTTTTCATCCCCTAGAGCCTCTAAAGGTTGGTTTATAGCGATATGTCTGTGCATATTGTGGACAAATTCATAACAATTGCTTGAAAATTGCTCGAAAATGCTAAATCTACCGCTCGGTAGGCTGCGTAGACTCGCATAGCACTTACCGATCGGTAAGAGATTACCAGCAGTAATTTGATAGACCGCAATGGATTAAGGAGCCACGACGATGGGTGACAGCATTATTGAAGCAACCGACGTTCGCAAGATCTACGATACCGGCAAGATTAAAGTTGATGCGCTGCGGGGTCTCAACCTGGTCGTTGAGCGCGGCGAGATGGTGGCCGTGATGGGGCCGTCGGGCTGTGGCAAAACCACCCTGCTCAACTGTATCTCCGGGCTGGACGATATCAACAGCGGCAGCATCAACATTGCGGGCCGCTCGCTGGCGGTGATGACCGACAAGGAAAAAACCCGCTATCGCGCCCAGTCGATGGGCTTTGTGTTTCAGTTCTACAACCTGCTGCCGGTGCTGTCGGCGGTGGAAAACGTCGAGCTGCCGCTGCTGGTCAGCGGCAGCAAGCCCGCCGAGGCCCGCCGCCGCGCCCAGGAGGCGCTCGACCAGGTTGGCCTGGCGCAACAGGGCGGCCAGAAGCCCGGCGAGCTCTCCGGCGGCCAGCGTCAGCGGGTCACCATCGCCCGCGCCCTGGCCAACCGCCCGGCGATCGTCTGGGCCGACGAGCCGACCGGCGACCTCGACTCCGAGACCGCCGACGAGGTGATGCGCCTGATGCGCCGCCTCAACACCGAGTTCCAGCAGACTTTCGTTATCGTCACCCACGACTCGCGGATCGCCGCCATGTGCGATCGCCTGATTCGCATGAAGGACGGCGTGATTGTCTCCGACACCCGCCAGGTCGCCCGCGAGACCCTGTTCGACGAGGAGTCGCCCGAGCTGCTGGTGCTGGAGGGCGTAGCCAGGGGCTAGGGGCTAGGGGTTAGGGGTTAGGAGGTCTGCGTTTAGTTACGATCTAGTGATCACGAAAACGCTCGCCCCTAATCCCTAATCCCTAATCGCTAATCGCTAATCGCTAATCCCTAAATTATTCGGAGAAACGACCCATGCAAGAACTATTTGGCCTCCCGATCACAACGCTGATGTGGGGACTACTGATTACAATGGCCCTGATTATTGGGGTGGTTGGCGCGGTGGCCCTGCGCAACCCGCTGATCTTCAAGCTGGGCATTCGCAACATTGGGCGCCGCAAGGCCCAGACCGTGCTGATCGTGACCGGGCTGATGCTCTCAACCCTGATTATCGCTACGGCGCTCGGTGTCGGCGATACGATCAACTACTCGGCCAATGTGCAGGCCTACGACGCCCTTGGGCCGATCGATGTTCGCGCCGATACCGCTGCCACGACTGGCGGCGGCGGCTTTACCTTTGGCGGTCCCGGCGGCGGCGGCAGCAACGCCCGCACCCTGGTGCCGGCCAGCACCGGCGCCAGCATCGTCGCGCAGATCGCCGGATCATCTGAGGTTGATGGCGTGCTCCCGGCGCTGATCGACAGCGTGCCGGTCAGCGCCCCGGCCAGCGATCTGTTTCGGCCCTCGGTGACGGTCCACGGCCTCGGCACGCCCAGCGGCGACGGCCTCGGCGGCCTGACGCTGATCGATGGCGCGGCGGCGGACTGGGCCAGCCTGGGCGCAAATCAGGTCTATATCAACCAGTCGCTGGCTACCCAGCTTGACGTAACGAACGGCGCAGCCCTCGACCTGACGGTGCGCGGCCAGACCAGCGCCCTGAGCGTGGCCGGGATTCTGCGCGACGGCGGGCTGGCCGGCGACCGCGCCACCGTGGTGCTGCCGCTGGCCCAGGCCCAGACCCTGTTTGGCGCCGCCGACCAGATCTCGACCATCCTGATCTCGAACGTGGGCGACCGCGAAAGCGGCGTCGAGCGCACCGCCAGCGTGCTGGCCGCCCTGGAGCCGGCGCTGGCGGGCACCCCGCTGCTGGCCCAGCCACTCAAGCGGAGCGCGCTGGAGGCGGCGGCGGATAGCGCTGGCTCGATCAGCAGCCTGTTTGTGGTATTTGGCTCGTTCTCGATCCTGGCCGGTGTGCTGCTGATCTTCCTGATCTTTGTGGTGCTGGCGGCCGAGCGCAAAAGCGAGATGGGCATGGCCCGCGCCGTGGGTGTCCAGCAGAGCCAGCTGGTGCAGATGTTCGTCTACGAGGGGCTGGTCTACGATCTGATCGCGGCGGCGGTCGGCGCCGGGCTAGGCATCGGCACCGCGCTGCTGATCGGCAAGGGCGTCGCCAGCCTGCTCGACTCGGTGGCGGTGCGGATCACGCCCCACGTTGAGCTGACCAGCATCGTGGTGGCCTACTGTCTGGGCGTGGTGATTACCTTCCTGACCGTGTCGGTGTCGGCGCTGCAGGTCAGCAAGATCAACATCATCGCCGCAATCCGCGACCTTAATCTGCCACCCAAGCCGCAGCGGGGCCTCGGCGGGCTAGTACGGCTGGTCGGCACAAATTTTGTCGAGGCCTGGCGCGCCCTTTTTCGCGGGCAGGTGCTGCGCTTCGCCGGGCTGCTGCTGCTGGGCTTCCCGGCGGCGATCTGGCGGGTCGTCTGGGGTCTGTTCTCCCGTGGCATTCTGACGCTGGCGCTGGGCGTGGCGGTGACCGGCCTCGGCTGCATCACCCACAAAGTGATTATCTTTGGCAGCGGCATGTCGCTGATGATCGTCGGCGTCGGCCTGCTGATCAAGTGGCTGACCGGGCGGGAGCGCGGCGCGATGACCTTTATCGGCCTGGGGCTGATTATCTTCTGGTCGCTGCCGCTCCAGCGGCTGGAGCCAGTGTTTCCCCGGCTGGAGGGCGGCATCGGCGACTTCTTTCTGATCGGCGTGCTGCTAGTGGTCGGCGCGATTCTGCTGCTGATGTACAACGCCGATCGGGTGATCGATGTGTTTAGCCGGGTGCTCGGCCGCTCGCAGCGGATTATCCCGATGGTGCGCACGGCGGTGGCCTACCCGCTGAACAGTAAATTCCGCACCGGCGTCACGATCGCCATGATCAGCCTGATCATCTTCACCCTGGTGTCGGTGGCGACGATCAGCGAGACGTTCTCGCAGTTCCTCAGCGTCGAGGCCGG
>JACCRK010000237.1 GCA_013813565.1 Herpetosiphonaceae bacterium | reverse complement strand
CGCTGGTGGTGCCTTTTTGGTGGCGGTGCGACCTAGACCGGGCGCTCAAACAGGCTGTAATACTCCGTGCTATCAACAAAGCCAATCTCACCACAGACCTGCTGCAGCGGAGCGTTATCCCAGGCCGGACACAGAATGCCATGCTCAGTGTTGGGCAGATTCAGGCCGTGGGCCACCAGCGCACGGATTTCGCTGACGCTGCCCTCGGCGTGGGTCAGATACCTGGCCCGTGGCGGATCGGCCTCCAGGATCAGCCAGGCGGTTGCGCTGGCATTGATCAGCAGCTCACTGCGGGCGGCGTGCCGGCTGAGGCGCTCGCGGGTCAGGCGGCGCACGGTCCAGTCGCTGATATAGCGACCCTGCTGGGCGGCCAGATTGGGCGTGCGCTCCAGATCGATCAGGCTCGGGTCGTGCTGCACGGCGGCCATGGCAGGCGGCAGGACGTCCGCGGTGATGCGCGCCCAGCTGATGCTGCCGAGACGGGTAAAGCCCATCATTTTGCCCAGATAGTGCATGCGCTCGTTGGCGGTCTCGGTCATATAGCCGAGCGAGGTTGCGCCGCGCTCGTGGGCCCACGCGACGGCGGTCGTAATCAGCTGCCGCCCGCCGCCACGCCCATGGAGGTCGGGGTGAACGCGCAGGCCGCCAAACCAGGCCTCGCTGGCCGACGGCATCCGCAGGCGCAGCAGCGCCACCGGGTCGGCGGCGGGCGGCAGGGTGCCGACAAACAGGTTGCCCTCGGCCAGCCAGGCGTCCCAGACCTCGCCGATGTAATCTTCCTGGCCATCCCAGAGCAGGTTACACCAGCCAACGATCGGCTCGCGATCGGCGGGGCGGACCGGGCGCAGGTGGAAGAGATTATTTATCGTCATCATCGTCGTAGGCATGCAGATCATCGAACTCAACATCGTCATCGTCGCCGGAGACCTCTTCGCTTTCAAAGGTCTCAACATCAAAGCCCAGCCCGGCAAAGCCCGAATCCTCTTCGAGCAGGCTGGTCAGCGTGGTCAGCGAGCGGGTCAGCGAGGCCAGCGTGTCGCCAGCAAACAGCGACTGATTGCGCGGGTTGAGCGCGGTGCGCTGCTCCTCGCTGAGCGGCGTCGTGGATAAAAACACCACCGGCATCGTTGAGATCATTTTGCCAAACATGCCCAGAAAGCGCTCCAGCTCGCGCTCGGCAAAGCTCGATGCATCGAGGTTGTCGGCGTCGAGCAGCAGGATCACCCCATCGACATTACCCAGCAGATGCTGGCGGTCGGTCGCGGAGGAGCCAGCCGTGCGGAAGGCGTGGATCGAGTAGACCGGCTGGATCTCGACCAGCGCGGAGGCCGCCGGCCGATAGCGCGCCACCAACGTCGAATCACCGGCAACGGGTGCGTCCCACAGCACCTCACGTTCGCCAGCCGGCAAGGCGGTGACGAGCTGCGCGGCCAGCTTGACCGCCCCGATGGTCGGCGGGCCAAACAGCACAATCTTACACAGCCACTCATTTGCATCGTGATCCAACCGTGACATAGAGCCTCCAAGCAGAAATCAGAGTTCAAAAAGTTAAGTTCCAGAGCGGCAGAATTATAGCATAGCCCGTAAAACCCAAGCCTAAAGGACTTAAGTTTTACGGGCTTTACTCGCTTTAGCCATTGGAAGAATTGATGACACTATAGTATACTGTACGCAGTAAGTTATCAAAGGTGGTATATGGAACTGCGCCAGTCCGATAAGTTTTATCACACGGATCGCAGCATTGTGTACAGTTGTCAGTACCATGTTGTCTTTTGCCCAAAGTATCGCCGCAAGGTTCTGAGTGAAGCGGTCGCTGTGCGATTGAAAGAGCTTGTCCTTTCCAAGCAAGCTGACTACGGATATCTGCTTATAGAAATGGCGGTCTTGCCCGATCATGTTCATCTCCTGCTTGATGTCGATCCGCGTGTCGGCGTGAATGGGGTGGTTGGGAAGATAAAAGCCTTCACATCCCACGAACTCCGGAACGAGTTTCCCTGGCTCAAGCAGCGCCTGCCGACGCTCTGGACGCGCAGCAAGTTCATTGCATCAGTCGGGGCGGTCACATTGGCGGTCATACAGCAGTACATCGAAGACCAGAAAGGCGTATGACTCGGACCATCCAGACAACCTACCGCTATCGGCTCACCCCAACTGCCGCGCAAGAAGCTCAATTCAGGCGATTTGCCGGTGCGCGGCGCTTTGTCTGGAATTGGGCCTTGGGACGCAAGCGGGAGCATTTCCAGCAGACGGGCACGACGCTGTCGTATAACGATCTTGCGGCGGAACTCACGCGCATGAAACAGCACCCCGACACAGCGTGGTTGCGCGACTATGGATAGTCAGTCGTTGCAGCAGGCACTTCGTGATCTGGGCCTATCAGCACTTCTTTCGTCGCGTTCGCAAAGGCGAGAAGAAGAAAGGCTTTCCCACGTTCAAGTCGCGCAAAACCGACCCGCCGCGCTTTCGCATTCCACAACGAGTCACGCTTGACGGATCGTTCGTGTCGGTTCCCAAGATCGGTCTGGTGCGAGTCGTGGTACACCGACCTCTGGAAGGGGTCGCGAAGAGCGCGACGTTCAAGCAGGAAGCCTGCGGCCATTGGTACATCAGCCTCGTGACTGAGCAGAAGATCGCCCCACGAACGGATCGGCCTGTCCGTACCCACATTGGCGTTGATGTCGGTTTGAAGTCGCTGGCCGTCTTTTCGACTGGCGAAACCATTGATAATCCGCGCTGGTATCGCACCCAAACCCGCAAGCTGCGCCGTGCGCAAAAGGCACTCAGTCGCAAGGTCAAAGGCAGCAACAATCGCAACAAAGCGCGGCTTGCGGTCGCTCGTTTGCACCAGAAAGTGAAGAATCAGCGGTGCGATTTTCTGCATAAGCTGAGTACCAAACTGGTACGGTATTTCGACCTCATTTCGATTGAAAATTTGAACGTTCGCGGGCTGACGAGAACCAAGCTGGCTACGAGCGTGTTCGATGCAGGGTGGGGTATGTTTCGATCGATGCTCACGTATAAAGCGGATTGGGCCAATACCCACCTGATCACCATTGGGCGCTTCTATCCTTCAACGAAGCTGTGCGGCTCCTGTAGCATGATCAACCCGGATCTCACCCTTGCAGATCGGGAGTGGACGTGCGCCTGTGGCGTCCATCACGACCGCGATCTGAATGCCGCTGTCAACATCGACCGCGAAGGTAAGCGCCTCTTTGAACAGAGGGTCGCGGCAGGATATGCCGAGACTGAAAATGCCTGTGGAGACTCGGTAAGCCCAATCGTAACGGTTGGCGCGGGTCGTTGAGACAGGAAGCCCTAGCCTTTAGGCTTGGGTATATCACAGCATTGTCAATCGCAGGCGCAGCCGATTTGTCATCACGCTGGATCTGCCTCGCGCTACGGCAGGGCGGCCAGGGCGCTGCGCAGGGCGGCCTCATCGGGGCTGAAAAGCAGGGTGAACTCGGCGCCGCTGTTTTTGATCGCCACGAACACATCATCGCGTCTGAGCACATCGCCGGTTCCCTGAAGCGTGGAGCGGAAGGCCTGGAGAAACTCGTCGCCATCGGCGGCGGTATCCCAGCGGGCGACCAGCTGCAGCAGCGGGATCTGGTCCCCGCTCTCGTACAGCGCGTAGCGAATCCCGCCAATCCCAGCGGCGGCGGCGTTGATGTCGCCCTGCGCCGCCGTGTCCTCCAGCAGCACCCGCAGATCGAACTCGCCGAGCGTGCTGGTGGTGGCGGTGGTCCAGTCGGCCCCGAGGGCGGCGCTCAGATCGAAGCGCACGGGCAGGTTTGGCTCGTCGCGCTGGGCGGACAGATATTTTTCGGGGTGGAGAATCTGCTCGGTCGAGGTTGGCGGGTCGCTCAGCGCCGCCGTGACTGCCGGCCAGCCGCCCTGATCGTAGAGCGCCTGCACGAAGGCCAGGCCCTCCTGGTAGGGGAAATACAGCCCGGCCTGCACGATCGTTGGGGCGCTATCCAGCACCGTGCTTTGCTCCTGCTGGGCCTGAATCTCCTGGAGCAGCTGCAGCAGCTCGGGCTGGGATAAGTTATTGGTCAGGTACGTCTGGGTCCACAGACTCATCAGCAGGGTCGCATCGCCCTCAATCACAGCCCGGTAGGCCAGCGCGCGGTCGGCATCAAACTCGTTCTGCTCCAGCCCGGCGTTCAGATCGACGACCTGATCCTGCAGATTGTGGTCGAACTCGTGGGCATAGGTGATCTGGTCCACCGGCGCCAGGGCCGGGCGATCGCCAACCAGATAGAAGGTATCGGTCTCGGGGTCATAGAATCCGGCGATCTGCTCGGTCTGCATGTCGACAAACAGCGTCTGCAGGTCGAGATCCTTTGGCCCCAGCCCGAGCAGCCAGAGCTCCTGGCCGCTGTGGCGATAGTCATCGGGGGTGCTTTCTTTTTCCATCTCGCTGACGATGTAGGCGCGCAGCTCCTCGCGGGTCAGGAAGCGGCGCTCGACCGGGCGCTCCTCGGGCAGGCCGCGCAGCTCGATCACCTCCTGCTCAATCCGCTGCATCAGCTGGACCATCTCGGCCGGTGGCTCGACGCCACCTGGCCCGCCGGGGGTTGGGGTCGGCAGGCTGGGGTCCACCGGGGTGGCCGGCACGATGGGGTCGGCCGGGGTGAGCGGGATGCTCGGCAGCGGCGTGGCCTGCTCGATCGCATCGATCTGGTCCTGCAGGTCGGTGACCTGATCCTGGAGCTGGCGATTTTTATCCTGAACCTCGTCAGCCTTGGTAATCTGCTCTTTGAGGGTGGTAAATTCAGCCTGGGTGGTGGCATTGGTGCTAATCAGCTGATGGCGCTCGGTCCACAGCCAGCCGGTTGCCCCGAGGCTGCTGAGCACAATCAGGGCTATCAGCACTATTAATCCAATGTGTCGGCTTTTCATCAAGCATCCTTCTGCTACAATCACCCTTGAGGATACCATGAATTCGCGAAGATTCGCACAGATCCTTAATCTTTATAAGGGCTGGAGGTTTCGATGCAATGTTTGCGACTGCTTAGATTGATCGGGTTGCTGATCGGACTGGCTGGCTGTGGCGATCAAACCCCGGCCACGAGTGTTTCCCAGATCGTTCAACCATCGGCTGCCACGGCAACGCGCACCGTCGGACCCAGCGAGACGCCGATTCCTCCCACCGCAACGCTGCCACGATTCTCAACGATTGTGATTCCAGGCGGAACCGAGTCAACCACACTGCCGGCTACGGATATCTCTCCCATCGCTACCGCCCCACCTGCGCCAACATCTGCTCCCAAACCGACTGACGCTGGGGTGAGCCAGCTGAAGTTTGTCCTGATCGACTATTTTGGAGGGATTGGCAGTGAACGTGGTATTTTCTACTGCGACCCGGATGTCTTTCCCGTTGGAATAGGAAGGGAGGCCGAGCAGAAGGCCTTAGATCTCTTCCCGACGATCCAGGCCGATGCCGACCAGTTTCAGGCGATCGCCCGGCGGCTTGGGCTGGCGCAATCCGGCCCCTTTTCTGATGAACAGAAGCTGGCGATCTACCGCGAGCATAAACATCTGGCCCGCGTGGCGCTTGAGCCAGCAGACGGCAGTTATCGTTTCTATCTCCTGATCTTCCAATTTAATGGTGCAACCAATGTCACTGTGGCTGGCACGATCTCGGCCAGCGGCACAATCACTATTCTCAAGCAGGAAGCCGGCGGCATTTTTGAATGCCCGATCTGCCTGGCTGAGGATACGCGAATTGCCACCCCGGCCGGCCCGATCGCCGTGCAGTCGCTGCGGGCGGGCATGCTGGTCTGGACGCAGGATGCCAGCGGCGCTCGGGTTGCTGCGCCGGTGCTGGCAACCAGCCAGGTGCGCGTGCCAGCCACCCATCGTGTGGTTCATCTGCGGCTCAGCGATGGGCGTGAGTTGTTTGCCTCGCCCAACCACCCCACCGCTGATGGACGCACGCTAGGGGCGTTGCAGGCTGGCGATAGGATTGATGGCGGGACAGTGATCAGCGCTGCGCTAATCCGCTACACCGCCATCGCGACCTATGATCTGCTGCCAGCGGGCGATACGGGATTTTACTGGGCCGACAGGGTATTGCTGGGCAGCACGCTGCGCTAGCGAAGCGCGGGGCAGTGATATACCGAGAATGAAGCAATGTTGAATAACGAGTACAATATCTATAGCAACGTGACGTAAGGCCAGCTCAGGCATACATCAGGCGACGTTTCATACTTTATAACGAGGTGTACGATGGATCCAATTAGTGTTTTTCTGGTTGATGACCACCAGGTTGTGCGGCAGGGCCTGCGCGATTTCTTGGAGCTGCAGGACGATATCGAGGTGATGGGCGATGCGGCGTCGGGGGGCGAGGCGGTGCAGATGGTCAAGCAGCTGCTGCCCGATGTGGTGATTATGGATCTGGTGATGCCCGAGATGGATGGCGTGGAAACGACCCGCCGGGTGAAGGCCGTCAGCCCAAGCACGCAGGTGATCGTCCTGACCTCGTTCTCTGATGATGACAAGGTCTTTCCGGCGATCAAGGCCGGCGCGATCTCGTACCTGCTGAAAGATGTCAGCCCGATGGAGCTGGCGCGGGCGGTGCGGGCGGCCAAGCGCGGCGAGGCGGTGCTGCACCCCGAGGTGGCGGCCAAGCTGATGCAGGAGTTCTCGGCCCCGCGCAACGCCGACCCCGACGCCGAGCCACTGACCGAGCGCGAGATGGACGTGCTGCGCCTGATCGCCCGCGGCCACTCCAACCGCGAGATCGCCGATGCGCTGATCATCAGCGAGAAGACGGTCAAAACCCACGTCTCCAACATTCTCTCCAAGCTGCATCTGGCCGACCGCACCCAGGCCGCGATCTATGCGCTGCGCCAGCGCATGGTGCCCATGGACGATCCGCTGCCCGGCCGCTAGAATCAAAAGGGGCAGTCAGCACGGCCGATTGCCCTTTTTTTGATCCCCGAAGAATCACGCAGATGCCCCAAAACTAAAACGAGAGCGGTCGCGGCGGCGCCTGCTCCAGCTCCGGCTGCATTGCCCAGGCCCGCTTGCTGGCCGGGCTGTAGGTGACGCGGTAGAGTGCGCCGGGCCGGGCGGCATTGTAGTCGTCGCGGCTGATGCGAAACTTGCCGAGCTGGGCGAACTCGCCGTAGTGGGTGACATTATTCTTGTTGCGGGTGAAGCTGGTCTTGGTCAGCCGGGCGGTTTGCATCAGGGCGACCCCGCTGCCAAAATCGCGCAGGCTCTTCAGCGCCTGATAGAGCAGAAACATAACCAGCGCGATTACTGCCACGATTGCCAGCATAAACATACCTGGCAGATTGTCCAATCCCCTCACTGAAACCCCGCTGAATCTCGTGAGAAAAAAGACGAAAAATCCCCCTGGAATTAGGATTGGCAGCAGCCCGGCAAAAAGCAGCTGGGTTTTCTGGCCGCCGGTGAGCGGCACCGTCGTGACCGGCGGCAGCGGCGCATCTATGCCAGGGCCAGGGACAACCGTGGGCTTCGGAATGTTCTGAAAGGCGCCACCGGCCGGCGAGACCCCGCCTGGCGCTCGGCCAGCCATCGGCAGCGCGCCGTACTCATCCGGCTTTTTGGTGGTCTCCCAGGCGGGCTGGCTGGCGGAGGTTTCGTCCCAGTCCGGCAGCGGTCGCTGCGACTCGGGCTCCCAGGCGGGCGCGGCCTTGGACTCGGTCCCCCACGGGTTAGCGGTCGGCGACTGGCCGAAGGAGGCTGATGATGTTGGCGGCGGTGGCGTCTTCAGCGCCCAGTCACAGCGCGGGCATCTCTGCATACTTGCGCTGACATTGCTATAGCAGTTGGGGCATTTCATGGCATAGCTCCTTGATTTTTAGCGTATCAGGATTACGTTGGTTG
>JACCRK010000200.1 GCA_013813565.1 Herpetosiphonaceae bacterium | reverse complement strand
CAGCCGGCCGAGGGTTGCCAGCTGCCGGCCGCGAGCCTCTCCGCCGCCTGGCGGCATATACGTGGCCTGATCCCAGCCGAGCACCGCGCCTGCCCCCGCCAGATCGTCAGCGACCTGCAGTCGATCTTTGAGCTGCTTAAGTTTTTCTTCCATGAAAACACCTCTTCTAGTTGATGAAGCAATGGTGCATAACAACCACCCTGTTGCAATGCCCGCCCATTATACTCCGCCCGGCCAATCATGCTATGAAGGTTATCGGTTATGCTCGATCAGGCTGTACCAGCGCTACTCGGGCAGGTCAGATGCCGGATCGGCGTACCACCACGCGCCATAGTTGCGGGCCAGGGTGGTTTTATGCCGCCGGAAGCCCAGCTTGCGATAGAAACCCTCTTTGCCAAACGATGCGGTCAGCAGAACCTTGATCCCGCCGAGGTCATCAAGGATCTGTGTCGCCATTGCCCGGCCGATCCCCTGGCCCTGCCACTCTGGGAGCACCACCATGTCACACAGCTGGGCGTGGTAGATCCCATCGGAGATCGCCCGCGCCGCGCCGATCAGCGTGGTCTGATCGAACGCGAACACATACAGCGCGCTGTTGGCATAGGCCCGCTGCTCGTGCAATGGATCAGGCGTGCCAAGCCCGGCGCGGGCGACCACAGCGGCGAGCTCGGCCCAGTCAATCCCCGCAAGCGTACGCTGATATCTGATGCTCATTCCTGATCGCTTTCTCGCTGTTCTCATCCATGTCGTCGGCGGCGGATAAAACATCACGCCGAATCAGGATCTACTCGAATCTGGCCTGATGGACGGGAGCTGGCTGGCTGGCAAAGCTGAGGCTGCACGCCTGGCAGAAATCCACGGCGCGGGCGACGATTGCGGCCCGCTGCTCGGCGGCCAGCAGCATATGGCCGACGCCCTCCCACCAGGCCAGCTCAACCGGCCCGGCCAGCCGGCGGGCCAGCTCGACGGCCGAGCGGGCGTGGGCGGTCTCGTCCTGGGTGCCGTGCATAATCAGGGTCGGCGTGGTGATGGCTGGGATGACCTTGCGCGCCGCCCGTAGCAGCGCCACCAGCTCGCCCAGGGCCGCCACCGGCATGCGAATATGCTGGCGCAGGAGCGTCTGCACGGCCGGGTCGTCAACATCCACCTCGGGGTCGAACTGGAGAATCTGGGCGCGCACCTGCTGATCGCTGAAGTCGGCCTTGGCCAGCGGCCGGAAGGCCGGCAGCACATGCTTGAGCAGCGGCAGCAGGGGCATCGCCCAGGCCGGGGCCAGCTCGGTCGGCACCGCCAGCAGCATCAGCCCATCGAGCGGCTGCTCGGCGGCCAGCAGACATGCCAGGGCGCCGCCCATCGAGAAACCACCGACGATGATCCGCCGATGCTGGCGGCGCATTGCGGCGAGCGCCGTCCGGGCCGCCGCCAGCCAGTCGGGCCAGGAGTGGTCGGCGAGGTCGTGGGGTACGCCGCCGTGGCCGGGCAGTACCGGGATCTGGACGGAGAACCCCGCCGCGGCCAGCCCCGCGCCCAGCGGCAGCAGCTCCTGCGGATCGCCGCTAAACCCGTGGAGCAGCAGCACGCCAATCTCGTTTGTCCCCGCCGCCGTCCACGGCCCGCGCAGCCATAGTCCCATGTGTGCCTCCATATTTAGGGATTAGGGGTTAGGGATTAGGGGTTAGGGATTTTATCCCTAGCCACCAAAATGGTAGCCTCTAACCCCTGATTTAGTGATCAGAAGGTATTGCATGTTACTGATTAAACGGCTGGTGCTTATCAAACGGATGTCTGATTTATTTACCACCCGCACAATACTAATCTCTAACCCCTAGCCCCTAACCCCTACTCAACGCAGCCCCACCCGCTGATAGGCCCGCAGCAGCGTGGCGTTGGCGACCTCGCTGGCGCGCTCGGCGCCGCGGGCCAGGATTGCGTCCAGCTCGCCGGCGTCGGCGGTCAGCTCGTTGTAGCGGGTCTGGATCGGCTCCAGGGTGGCCAGCACCACGTCGGCGACCTCGCGCTTGAGCGTGCCGTAGCCCTGCCCGGCAAAGTGGGCCTCGATCTCGGCCTGGGTGCCGCCGGCCAGCTTCTGGTAGATGTTGAGCAGGTTGTGCACGCCCGGTCGCTCGCGGTCGAAGGTGATCTCCGCGCCGGAGTCGGTGACGGCGCGCATAATCGCCTTGCGGGTCGCCTTGGGGTCACCGAGCAGCGGAATGGCGTGCCCCAGCGCGGTGGTGCTTTTGCTCATCTTGGCCGTCGGCTCGTCGAGTCCCATAATCCGCGCCGCCACCTCGCGAATCAGCGGCTTGGGGATGACGAATGTTTCGCCATACAAGTGGTTGAAGCGCTCGGCTACGTCGCGGGTCAGCTCAATATGCTGCTTCTGGTCCTCGCCGACCGGCACATACTCGGCGGCGTAGAGCAAAATATCGGCCGCCATCAGGGTCGGATAGTTCATCAGCCCGGCCAGCACCGTCTCCTGCTTGGCCGACTTATCCTTGAACTGAGTCATGCGATTCAGCCAGCCGATCGGGGTCTGGCAGTTCAGGACCCAGCCAAGCTCGGCGTGGGCGCTGACGTGGGATTGCACAAAGACGGTCGATTTTTCCAGACTGATGCCGCAGGCCAGATACAGCGCCGCCAGCTCGCGCACTTTCGCGCGCAGCTGGGCGGGATCCTGGGGCACCGTGATGGCGTGCAGGTCGACAATGCAGAAGAAATTATCATATTTATCCTGATCGATCACCCAGTTATGCAGCGCGCCCAGATAGTTGCCAATATGCAGAGTTCCGCTCGGCTGAATTCCCGAGAACACCCGTGGTCGCTTGGTCATATCATTCTCCAGAACGCTCAGCGTTGCGGCCTTGGAAGAGACGCAACGGTGAACCCTAAAAATAAAACGCCGCCGCTCATCCCAATTCCACGGGACGAGCGACGGTTCTGCTCGCGGTACCACCCGAATTCGCCCGGAGGCGCACTCATCGTGCCCGCTAACGGGGGCGAGGCGGCCCGGCCTACTGCGCAAAATGCGGTTCGGCGGGCAACTCAGCGGTCCATTCATCTACGGCGCTGCGCTATCCTCACAGCCTGGGGATAGCTCTCTGAAGCAGCTGGCGCATAGGGTACTTACACCGCGTCACAGTCGTTTGAATGTTCCGCCAAGTATAGCCAGATGCGCCGGAATCGTCAATAATCGGCGCTCCGCAATTCGACTGACAAAGCCTCAGCCGCCCGAACGATTTTTTGTGCTACCATTCGCCAGGATCTTGGTTTCGCCAGGATTTTAGTTTGATGCTGAGGGCTGGCAATGCTGACACGCGACTGGACCGCGACCATCTTTGTTGTACAGGCTGAGCGCACGCTGCTGCTCCATCACCGCAAGCTCAACCTGTGGCTGCCGCCGGGCGGCCATATCGAACCCCACGAGCTGCCCCACCTGGCGGCGCTGCGCGAGGCCCGCGAGGAGACCGGCCTGGAGATCGCCCTGCTCGGCGCGCCCGAGCGGGATCTTGGCGGGGCGCTGCTGCTGCCGCAGCCGCTGTGTGTGCTGCTGGAGAACATCGCCCCCGACCATCAGCACATCGACCTGATCTATGTCGGGCGGGTGGCTGGCGGCACGCTGCACCCCACCGCCGGCGAGCACCACGCCGCCCGCTGGGTCAGCCGGGCCGAGCTGGACGACCCGGCGATCATCGAGAATGTGCGGGTGATCGGGCGGCGCGCGCTTGATCTGGCGCGGGAGCCGGCCGATGCAACCGCCTATTGACGCGCTGCTCCAGCCGGCGGTCGGTGCCTGGGCGGTGGTCGTGCGCGACTCGGCCGGGGTCGATCGCTACACGCTCAATCCAGCGCAGGTCCTGCCATCGGCCAGCCTGATCAAGGTCGCCCTGGCCTGGCAGTTTCTGGAGCTGGATGCGGCCGAGCGATCCGCGCTCTACCCGATCGGCCCGGCAGATATCTGCGACCCCGAGGGATCGGTCGCGGCCCTGGCGGGCGCCGCGCTGCCGCTGGCCGAGCTGGCCCGGCGGATGGTCACCGAGTCGGAGAATAATGCGACCAACATCATTCTGGCCCGGCTGGGCGGGCCGGCGGTGGCCAATCGCTGGCTGGCCGAGCGCGGCTACCAGGCCACCTGCTGGCGCCGGCAGATGCTGGACCTGGCCGCACGGGCGGCTGGCCGCGACAACACCACCTCGGCGGCCGAGCAGGCCCGGCTGCTCCACACGCTGCGCACGTCGGCGACCGCCAGCGCGGCGGAGCTGCTGGCCTGGCTCCATGCCGCTGTTGGCACCGGGAAGATCGAGGCCGGGCTGCCGCCTGGCACGCCACTTGCGCATAAAGTTGGCGACCTGCCCGATGTCGAGCACGATGCTGGCATCATCACCCTGCCCTCTGGTGACTGGTATGTCCTGGTGATAATGGTCGCGCAGCAGCCCGACCCGGTGGCGGCGCGGGCGATCTGCGCCGAGGTTTCGCGGCGCTGCTGGAAGTGGCTGAGCGTGGAATAGCCGCGGGCTGCGCTCAGCCCAGGAACCTTTCGCCGACGGTAATCGTTCTATCTGCATACGCCGGGCCAGACTGGCCCGGCATTATCTAGGAGATTTCAATGTCTAAATGGATACTTGTCCTCGTGCTGGCGACCGCCCTGGTCGGCTGTGGCACCGAATCCACCACCTCATCAACCAGCGTACCGGCGGAGAACCCGACTGCTGTGCCGCCAACCAGCGAGCCAACCGCCGACCCGGCCGCCAACGAGATCAAGCCAATGCCGATTGAGACGGTCAATGTACAGATTCGCGAGTCCCAGCCCGTCCAGGTGGCAGTTGAGGTGAACGGGACCCTGAACGATGGCTGCACCGAGTTTCATCAGATGAGCCAGGTTCGCACCGGCACCACCATCGAGATCACCATTACGACTATTCGGCCCAAGGATATGATGTGTACCCAGCAGCTGACGTTCTACACCAACACCATTGCCCTGGAGGGCGAGTTCCCCAGCGGAACCTACACCGTGCGGGTCAACGGCGTCGAGCAGACGTTTACGATTTAGGGATTAGGGATTAGCCTGATCCGCTGCCGCAGATCCACCGATCGAGCCCAACCAGTGCTTGAAAGCTAAACCGCGCTCGTTGAACTAATCAGCGAGCGCGGTTTAGCTTATCTCCAGCCTCGAACCTCGAACCCCAGCCTGCGGTATACTAAGCCATCATCAATCAAAAAGAGGAATGCCGTATGTTGCAAGATGTTGTGAACAAGCTTCAGCCCGAAGAGACAGAGCTGTGGGCGCTGAACACGCTGGAAACGATGCTCGATGCCGTGCGCTTTCGGGTCGACGGCCTGCGCCCCGACCTGCTCCAGGAGCGCCCGGCGGGCTTTAGCCTGACGATGGTCGATATTATCTCAAGCCTGCGCCAGAGCGAGCAGGCCCTGGCCGCCGGGCTAACTCTTGCGCTCAAAGAAGCTAATCCCTTGGTTAGGACCAGCTTCAGCGCGTTTACGCGCCAGTACGTGGTCAACCCCTTTGATGAGCTGGGCGATTTTCTGAACGCCCGCGAGCTATCGCTGGCCGTCATTCGGCGCCTGGGAGTTAAGGATTGGGAGCGCACGATCAACGACCCAGATCTTGGCTCACGGACGTTGCGCCAGATCATCCTCGAGCGGGCGCGCAACGATCTCACGCAGCTCAAGGCGCTGGAGAACCTGCGCATGGCCCTGCTGAGCAGCACTCGCCCAGGAATGCGCACGCTGTACGGCAGCGATCTGCCTGACTCGACCCGGTAGTTGAGCCGCGCCGGACATAAAGCAACGCGAATGGGAAGCGGGATCCACCAATGCTGACAGGTCTGATTGGGCTGGCGGCAGTACTTGGGGTCACCGTGCTGGCGCTGTTCCCGCTAATCCACCGGCTGCATCCGCTGGTGTGGCGCCGCCTGGTTGCCTGGGGGATTCTGGCCAGCCTGCTGGCGCTGGCGGTGCTGATCGCGTGGTCCTGGGCGGCGTGGTGGCGGATTGCGGCGACCTGGACTGCGGCCTATCTGGGGTTTAAGGCGCTGCTGCTGCTGCACACACCGGCGGCTGTGCTCAGCGGGCTGACCTGGTGGCGCTATCTGGGCTTCACCGTTGGCTGGCTGGGCATGGATGTTGAGCCGTGGACCCGACCGGCCGCCCAGCTGCCCGCGCCAATCGTCCGGCGGCGGCTGATCAGCGGGCTGGTGATTGGGCTGGCTGGCGGCGCGCTGCTGCTGCTGATCGTGAGCCTGCCATTGCCAGAGTGCTGGCGGCTGGCGCAGGCCTGGTGTGCCTTCGTCGCCGGCGTGATCGCGACATTCTTTGGCGGCACCAGCCTGCTGACCGCGTTCTGGAATCGGTTTGGGCGGGCGGTCAGACCGCTGTTCGATCAGCCGGTCTACGCTTCCAGCCTGGGCGACTGGTGGGGGAAGCGCTGGAACCTATCGGTGCATATGGTGTTGACGCTGGCAGTCTGGCAGCCGCTGCGTGAGCGCATCAGCGGGGCCTGGGCGGCGACAGCGGTGTTTGCGATCTCAGGGCTGCTGCACGAGTATCTGCTGAGCTATCCCGCTCGGGGTGGCTGGGGTGGTCCCACGGCCTATTTTGCCATTCAGGCCGCCGGAATGTATGCCGAGCGGCAGCGGTCGATGCGCCGCTGGCTGCGCAGAAACCCGGTGCGCCAGGCCGGCTGGACGCTCGGCATCACGCTGCTGCCGGGGCCGCTGCTGTTTCACCCGCCACTGCTACGGGCGCTGGTTGGGCCGCTGCTCGACTAGCGGCTAGACCTGGCGGAGCGCCAGCAGCGTCCCAAAGCGGCCGGCGACCCCGGCCTGATGCGAGAAGAACGGCGTATGCGGGCAGGCGGTGCAGACATTCATCGCGTGGATCATCGAGGGCAGCAGGCGCTCGCGGCGCAGCACATCGGTGATAGCGGCCGGCAGATCAAAGAAATACTGATCGTTGCGGACGACAATGCCGGGGCCTTTTGGCCCATACTCATCGAAAAATACCTGCGCCACCACCTGCGCCCAGGTCAGCGACTGCGCCAGCGCGTAGCAGCACGGCCCGACGGTCGGCCCGATCACCGCGGTAATCTCGGAGGGGCGGCAGGGGACAATGCGGCAGAGCGTGCGGATGGTGTTCTCAAGCACATGGTTGACCGTGCCGACAATGCCAACGTGGGCCAGCGCGATCGCTTTGCCACCAGGCGCAATCAGCAGCACCGGCGCCGAGTCGCCCACGACCATGAACAGGCTTACGCCGGGTGTGGTGGTGATCAGACAGTCGACACCGCTCTGGTTGCTGACGCCCTGGGGGTTGGTGAAGCTCAAATCGTGCGGCCCGGCATCACAGAGCAGCCCGCGGATAGAGATTCGATAGGGCGTTTCGTCAATCGGCACCGCATCGGCCTCGCTGACCAGGCCGACCCGCGAGCTATGGGTCAGGCCAAAGTGGGCGACGCGGTTCGAGTCAATCCCGGTGAGGCGGGCAAAGGTGCGGCGGGCGGCGGCCACCTCAGCCGGCGGGCCATAGCGAGTCGCCAGATTGCCACAGGTGCGCGTGGAGAAACCATGCTGAATATAGGGCAGGTCCATCAGGGCAGGTGAGCGTAAAATCGGCGGCGCATCATTAGCCTTGACCATTGGTGCGTCTGAGATAGGTAGGGAAAGCATAGGCGAGTCTCCCGATTACGAGTAAAGGTAGTATACTCTATTGCCGGGTCAGGTGCAATGAAAAATTCTCAGCAGTGGTCGATAGTCAGGGCATGCTTGGGTCTGATCACTGGCCATCGAAGAAACGAGCAAACGGATGATTCTCTCTGATGATGTCGTCGCCGCAGGTGCGGTATTGCACCAGCGCGGCACGGTGACAGCCTGGCAGCGCTTCGCCTACGACTCGCGGCTGGCCCAGGCCGGCGACCTCTTTGTCGCGCTGAAAACCGAGCGGGCCGATGGCCATGGGTTTATTGCCGAGGCCGTGGCGGCGGGCGCCAGCGGGGTGCTGTGCGTCTATCCGCCGGCCCATCTGCCGGCCAACATTACGGTGCTGACGACCAGCGATGTGCTGGAGACGACCAGCCGCTGGGCCAGCCTGCGTGTCCGCAGCGTCGCCCCAACCATTGTTGCGGTGACCGGCAGCGTTGGCAAAACCTCGACCAAGCGGGCGATTGCGACCCTGCTTGGGGCCGATGGCCCACTGTTCAGCAGCCCCAGATCGTTCAACTCACCGCTCGGCCTGTCGGTCGCCCTGACCGGGCTGGGCGACGCCGATCGCTGGGCGGTGCTGGAGTTCGGCGCCGATCGGCGCGGCGAGATCAGCCAGCTGGCGACGCTATTCCCGCCCCACGTCGGGGTGGTGACGGCGATTGGCGCAGCCCACCTGGCGGCGTTTGGGACGCTGGATGGCGTGGCCCGTGAAAAAGGTGCCCTGATCCGGGCGCTGCCATCTGATGGCTGGGCCGTGCTGAACGGCGACGATCCGCTGGTGCGCACGCTGGCCCACCACACCCAGGCCTGGGTGCTGACCTATGGCAGCGGGCCGCACTGCGATGTCTGGTACAGCAATGTTGACTACCAGCTTGATGGGACAACGTTTGACCTGAATGGCCACAGCGATGGCGACGCGCCCGCTGGCACTACCCGCACCGGCCGCGATACCTGGTCGCTGACAGTGCGGATTCAGCCGCTCGGCCTGACCGGAGTGCAGTCTGCCCTTGCTGGGGTCGCCACCGCCATCGCCTGCCAGATCCCGCTGGAGACGATTATTGCCCGGCTGCCGCTGATCGAGCCGGCCCCCGGTCGCCTTCGCCCGCTGCGCGCCCACGGCGGCGCCACCTTAATCGACGATAGCTTCAACGCGGCGCCGCCCTCGATGCTGGCGGCGCTCGACACCCTGCGCAACCTGCCGGCCCGGCGGCGCATCGCCATTCTGGGCGAGATGTCACAGCTTGGCGAGGCCAGCGCCTACTACCACGAGCAGATTGGACGCCAGGCCGCCCTGCTGGCCGATGTGCTGATCACCAAGGGCGACCGGGCCACCCAGATCGCCGCCGCCGCCCGCGAGGCCGCCGAGCATGCCGGGCGGATCATCCAGATCACCCCGGTCTATACGGCGGCTAGCGCGATTGCGGCCCTGCCCGCCGACCTTGGCCCCGGCGATGTCGTGCTGGTCAAGGGCTCGGCCGAGGCGCGCATGGAGCGGGTTGCCGCCGGTCTGCTGGCCCTCGATGTGCCGCCGGATGCAGTGCTGGTGCGCCAGGAGCGGGCCTGGCGGCGGCTGCGGATTGGCACCCCCGACCGCCCGACGACGCTGCGCATCGACCTGGATGCGCTGGCCCACAACACCCGGCGGCTGCGCGAGCTGATCGGGGTGCCGCTAATGGCGGTGCTCAAGGCCGATGCCTATGGCCACGGGGCGGTTCGGGCCGCCCGCACCGTGCTGCTCAACGGCGCCACCATGCTGGCGGTGGCCACGCTCAGCGAGGCGCTGACGCTGCGCACCGCCGATATCGCCGCGCCGATTTTGATCCTGGGCTACACGCCGCCCTGGCAGGTGCGCGAGGCGGTGGCCGGCGGTATCACCTGCACGATCTTTGATGACGAGACGGCCCAGGCGCTCCAGGCGGCGGCGGCGGGCATGGAGACAATTGCCCAGGTTCACATTAAGGTCGATACCGGTATGATTCGGCTGGGCCTTGGGCCTGATGCCGTGCCAGCCTTCATCGAGCGGCTGCAGGATCTGCCGAACGTGCGCGTCGAGGGGATGTTTACCCACTTCGCCACCGCCGACGAAGAGGATGCCAGCTTCCTGACCGCGCAGTGGCTCCGCTTCAACACGCTGATCAGCGACCTGGAGCGGGCCGGCGCCCGCCCGCCGATTGTCCACGCGGCCAACAGCGCCGCCGGGCTGCGCTATCCGCAGACGCGCTACGACGTGGTGCGGGCCGGCATCGCCCTGTATGGCCTCGACTCGTCCGCCACCGCGCCAGTCCCCGCCGGTTTGCTGCCAGTCATGTCGTTTCACACCGAGATCGCCCAGGTGCGCCCGGTTCCGGCGGGCACGCCGATCTCGTACGGCGGCCTGTTCGTCACCGATCGCCCGGCGCAGATCGCCACCATTCCGGTGGGCTACGCCGATGGCTTTCGGCGTGCGCCCGCCACCTGGCAGGCGGTGCTGGTCAATGGCCGGCGCGCCCCGGTGGTCGGGCGGGTGTGTATGGACTACACCATGATCGATGTTACCGACTGCGGCGCGGTCCTGCGGGGCGACCCGGTGGTGCTAATTGGCTCCCAGGGCGATGACGAGATCAGCGCCGAACAGGTGGCCGCCTGGCTTGGCACCAGCAACTACGAGGTGGTCTCGGCGATTCTGCCGCGCGTCCCCCGCGAGTCGCTGGAAGAGGGGTAGGAGGTAGTGGCTAGGAGCAATACCGTTTGAATACGGGAGCCAGCTTTTGCCCTCTCCCCGCCCGTGACCGTCGCTATTCTGCACGCTCGACTGCCATAGCGCTCGCGCAGCAGGGTGTTTGGCGCACGATTAGCTCGCGAAATCGGCCAAAATCTCACGCAGGTCGCGCATAACGCGGCAGTCGGTCCGCGGCGCCCGCCCGGCGCGGTCGATCAGGGCCGCCTGCATTCCTACGGCGCGGGCGCCCAGCACATCGGCGAAGTAGCTGTCGCCAATGTGAATAATGTGCTCAGCGGGAACCCCGGCCCGATCGACACCCAGACGATACAGGTCGCTCAGCGGTTTGGCATAGCCGGAGTCGGCCGAGCCAACCACAAAATCGATCCAGCGGCTGAGGCCGGTGCCGTGCAGAATTGGCCGCAGCGCACTCGACCAGTCAGAGATCACGCCAATCTTGACCCCGCGTGTGTGCAGGCCAGCCAGGGTTGACTCGACATCTGCGAAGGGTTGCCAGTTGCTGGGCGTCTCGTAGTGGGCGATCAGGCGGTCGGCCAGGGCCAGGTGGTCCAGCGTGGGGTCCAGGCTGCTGAACAGATGCTCGTAGAAATCCAGCCATAGGCTCCGAATAGTGGCATCGGAGCTCCAGTCATCGTTCTCCAGGGTGTGGTAGCGCTGGTGGTACCAGTTTGCGGTGCGGCTCTGCGCAGCGCGGAGGGCCAGCGGATCGACGGTGTGGCCCAGCTCGGCCAGCACGCTGGTGATCAGGTCGTGGGCATTGGTGCGCTCATCGATCAGCGTAAAGCCAACATCAAAACAGACAACTGAATACATAGCCGCCCAATCAAAAAAGCAAACGTCAGAAGCCGATCGGGCTTCTGACGTTTGCTGGTGCGTTTACCCAGATTTAGCCGACGAAGAATGCTTCGTTCTTCGCGGTGAACATTGCCCACTGCTCAGGAACTGAATCGCCCGAGAAGATGGCGCTTACCGGACATTCTGGCTCGCAGGCCCCGCAGTCAATACACTCATCAGGGTTGATATAGTACTGATCTTCGCCCTCGTAGATACAGTCAACCGGGCAGACCGCTACACAGGCCGCATCTTTTGTGCCGATACATGGTTCCGCAATAATATAAGCCATAGGTTCGATCCTCCTAGTCAAGATTACCCCGTAATTGTAGCAAGCCTCATGCCATCTTTCTGTAACTTAAGTCCCATACTTAGAATGATTCTCAATAAACGCGGAAAAATCAGTTTTTAGCTGGAGCCAATTGGTCCAGCAGCCTCAAGGCATTGGTGATCGCCGCACCTTCGGCGGTGTTATCGAAGATACACCAGGTGGGCACGCCGGTTTGTGCCGCCGCCGCCAGGCGCAGCGCCAGGCGGTCGAGGTCGGTGGCGCTGTATGCCGAATAGTACATCTTGGGCGAGCCATGCCAGCGATAGTAGACCAGCCCGGCCCAGCCGCCTGGCTCAGCCGCCGCCGGAACCGGGGCCGGGTCGGCGGCAACCCTGGCCAGCCGATAGGCACTCAGCAGATCCTCGGCATCAGGGGTGAACCAGCTGGCGTGGCGTGGTTCGCAGGCCACCTCGCCGCTGAACTCGCGCCGCACGGTGGCGCAGAACGCGTCGGCCACCTGCCGGTCAAAGGCTAGACTCGGCGGCAGCTGCACCAGCAGACAGCCAAGCTGATCCTGGAGCGCCGTAACCTCGGCAAGAAAACTGCTGAGCGCTGCATCAGTCTGACGCAGCCGCAGCTCGTGGGTGATCCGCCGGGGCACCTTGACCGCAAAGCGAAAAGTACCTGGCACGCTGACGGCCCACCGGGCATAGGTTGCCGGACGATGCGGGCGATAGAACGATGAGTTGATCTCGACAGCGGCAAAACGCGACGCATAGCGCTGCAGATGCGTACCGGTGGCGGTAAACTGGGGCCATGCGGCGCGGGGCAGGCTCCAGCCAGCACAGCCGATCAGTGGCTGATGGCCGGCATCAGCCAGCCCGGTGAGGTTCTCGTCCATCGCGCTCCTTCATCAAGTCAGCCAGGGCGGCGGGCCTGCGTCTGGCTATCCCCAGCGCGTATGCATAATCCATGCCAGCCGCGCCCCAGCAGCGGGTTTTGCGGCTATCAGACGCTAGTAGGATCAATGGTTCTGTTCGTGTGGAAAGAGTGATGATACAGTACTTATGGCGCTTGACGTCAGATAGCTCTAGCAGGAAGCCAGCAACAATGTCTACCGATACGATCAACCAGAACCTTGAAGGTCTGCTGTCGCAGTGTACGCAGCCAATCCAGCGGATTGAGCTGCTTAACACCCTGGCGGCCAATCTGCGCCATAGCGACCTCCAACGCGCCTGGGCGATCAATCGTGAGGTCGAACAGCTGGCCCAAAGCGCCGACTTCGTCGCTGCGCCGCCCTACCAGGGTCTGGCCGACTGTTTCTACTGGCGCGGTAAATTGTATACGCTGCAATCAGACTACCACCAGGCACTTGCCTGTTTCTATCAGGCCCTGAGCTACTGTGCGCTGGTCGAAGCGCAGGACTCCGCCCCGGCGCCGGATCAGGCCAGCGTGACACGCTATACGGATGCGCCGGATCAGTTTCTCGAACAAGGGGCCACGAGCAGCGCGATCCACAATATTCTGGGGATTACCCTGGCGCTGCTGGAACAGTTCGACGAGGCGCTGCGCCACTATATGCAGGCCTGGCAGCTAGCCGAGCGCGAGCAGAACCGCTGGGTCAAGGCCCTGCTGTGCAATAACATTGGCTATGTGTACCGCGAGATTGAAGATCCTGCCGAAGCTGCGAGCTACCTCGAACAAGGCAGAGCCATGCTTGACGAGTTTCCGGTTACCGCCGCGCTTCAGCGGCTCAAAGCCACGCTGCTGGATAATAGCTGCTGGTGCGCCGCCCACACCAATCAGCCTGCCGCTGCGATCGGCTATGGCCAGGAAAGTCTGCAGCTCTATCAAACAATTGACTGGCCGCAAGGCGAGGCCGAGATTCTCAACTGTCTGGGGGAGGTCCACCAGCAGATCGGCGCGTATGGGGAGGCTCAGGCCTATTTTGCGCGCGCCTACAGTGTCGCCGCCGCCATTCACTGCGATGTCGAAATGGTGTATGCGCTGATCAAAGCCAGCGAGCTGCTGCACATGTATGGCGAAACAGCCACCGCGATCACCCAGCTCCTCCAGGCCCTGACCCTGACGACATCGCAGAAGCTGCTTTTTGAGTGTCACGCTCTGCTGGCCGAGATCTATGAGGAGACGGAGCAGTATGCGGCGGCGCTGCAGCACTACAAGCAGTATCAGACCTTCAAAGAGCGGGTGTTCAACGAAAAATCCGACCAGCGGCTTAAGGTGTTGCAGGTTGTCCATCAGCTTGAGCAGGCCCGTAAAGAAACCGAGATGTATCAGCTGCGCACGATTGTGCTGGAGCAGGAGATTCAGGAGCGCACCCGCACCCAGGCCGAGCTGGAGCGGCTGGCAACCACCGACTCACTGACCGGGCTGTATAATCGACGCCACTTTTTTGTGCTGGCCCAGCGGGAATATGTCCAGGCCCAGCGCTATCAGCGGCCGCTGGCGGCGATCCTGCTCGATGTGGATCATTTTAAGCAAGTCAACGATCACCACGGGCATAGCATTGGCGATCAGGTGCTGGCGGCGGTGGCGATGATGATTGTGACGACCATTCGCCAGGCTGATATTGCTGGCCGCTATGGCGGTGAAGAGTTTTCGGTGCTTTTGCCCGAGACCGATCTGGCGGGCGCGCTGATTATTGCTGATCGTCTGCGGACCTGCATTGCCCACCATACGGTTTTTGCGCATAACATGCCCATCACGGTCACCGTCAGCCTGGGTGTCGCCCAGATCGATCTGTCAGATCCCGATCCGCTTGAGACGTTGTTTCAGCAGACCGACCATGCCCTGTATGTGGCCAAGCGCGCCGGACGGAATAAAACCCGCGCATTCAAGGCATGAGCGGAACGAGGGGCATGAGGAGCTTTCCAGCTCCATCGCAGCTGCAACGCATGCTCAAATGATAGTGTAGAACCTAACCCCTAACCCCGCTACAGATCAAGCTGGGCGGCGAGATCGGGGGTGTGCCACAGGCCAACAT
>JACCRK010000275.1 GCA_013813565.1 Herpetosiphonaceae bacterium | reverse complement strand
GCCGTCGCAATCGCGAGCATCGGGTCTATCCCTATTTGCTGCGGGGCGTCACAGCCAGCCAGCCGAATCATGTGTGGGCGATTGATATCACGTATATCCGCCTGGCAGCGGGATGGATGTATCTGGTAGCGGTGCTGGATCTGTACGCCCGGTACATTGTTAGCTGGGCGCTTGACGATACGCTGGAACAGCCGTTTGTGCTGGATGCGGTCGGCCAGGCCTTGCAGCAGAGCACGCCGACGATTTGGAATAGCGATCAGGGCAGTCACTTTACGAGTCCGCAATACACCCGACTGCTGGAGGCGGCTGGGGCCACCATCAGCATGGATGGGAAAGGGCGGGCCTTGGATAACATCTTTATCGAGCGGTTCTGGCGGACGATTAAGTACGAAGACGTCTATCTGCGGGACTATACCTCCCCGCGTGACGTGCGCACCGGGCTGAGCCGCTATATCACGCACTACAACGAGCAACGCCCGCATTCGTCGTTGGCCTATCGGACGCCCGCCGCGGTCTATTATGGCACCGCCTAACGTGCCGCTGGTCGGCCAGCGTGGGCAGGATCGCCCCCATTACATGCCCGCGCCACTGTCAATGGTTTCTGCCTGGTTGGCACCATGGAACCCACGGATAATCGTCGGATCAACTGTGCTTGACAAAGGGTCCACTATAGTGACCCTCCAATGGTGTATTTCGTATGGAGATGACGACCAAAGGAGTACCTTTTCATACGAAATACGTCTTGACATATCTATTTTATCTATATAATATAGATTATGTACGCTGGATTTACCTTTTCTGATGATGGACAATAAAGTATGACGAAGCAGCAAAAAATTGGTCCGTTCTCGGTACCAGAGGGTGTTGATCGACTGCGTGTATTACGTGGGTTAACGCACCTAGCAAACTTACTTGGATGTACCGGACGTGGCGCAGCGCCAAGTGCCTCAGCGTTGATTGTTCAGCTTGGTCTCCTTGCAAATGAACTAGGGACGGATCAGCAACTCCTGCAGGCACTAGCAGGTATCTTTGAATCATCGCGTACAGAAGGAGGAGACTAGCTCTTTGCCCGTGTGTTTATGGTTCATGCTTGTATAGTGTAGGAGATTAACCCCCATGACTGAGATTGATACCACGAAACCAAACGCGGCTCGTATCTATGACTATATGCTTGGTGGAGACCACAATTTTGAGGTTGATCGTCAAGCTGCTGAACAAATGCGCAAACTCTTTCCATCAATGCAAAATATTATGCGCGTCAATCGTTGGTTCTTACATACTGCTGTGGCACGACTTGTTGAGGCTCAATTCACGTGTTTTCTGGATCTCGCAAGTGGTCTGCCGACGGAGGGGTATGTCCACGATCTAGCTCCCTCTGCGAAGGTTGTCTACAATGATCGCGATCCGATTACGGTCGCGTATGCCAAGCAGATTCTTGCCGATAACGCGCAGGTTAAGTATCTCGGGTTTGATCTGACAACCGATTTCGATCACGTGTTAGCCGAAGCGAACACCTTTTTTAATAATCAACGCCTAGTTGCGGTAAGTTTTGTTGGCATCGCCTATTTTCTCACCGATGCGCAAGTGATCACGATTCTCGCAACACTTCACAGATGGTGTGCTGAAGGCTCACAGATTGCAATCTCCTGGGGTGTTGGCAATGCGCAGGATTCAAACATCAAGGCGATTTTAGAATCGTATACCAAAATGGGATCACCGCTTTACGTCCGCTCACTTGAGGATGTTCGCACCCTGCTTGCTGATTGGACGATTCTCGACCCAGGCTTGCAACCACTCAGCGTATGGGTTGAGAGTGGTCCATGGGAGGTACCAGGATCAGGTGATAGTGTTGGTGCTGATATGTATGGCTGCATTATAACCAAGTGATTTCACGAGCCAAGCGGTTCTCATAGATTCGTATTGGGCCTAGAAGTGTTTTCTCTCGAAAATTAACACTAGAGGTTTTTAGGCCATTGTGAAAGCCTATTTTTGACAGTAGTGCATCGGAATGGCTGCCGCTTCTCGGGGGCAGTTTTGCACGCTGATCGAGCATGTACGATACATTCGCTTTTTTGAGCCGGAAAACCAGCAGAGTGAGCGGTGAAAGCATCTCCAGATGGACGATAACATCTTAAGGGGGTTTGA